>JAHFCG010000146.1 GCA_023249615.1 candidate division FCPU426 bacterium
GAGTTAAGGGTATTTAGTTCCGGAGCCAACGCGAAGGGACTTTTCACCTCCCCCAGGAACAAGGGTTTGGTGAACCTAACGATGGAAAAAGAAGGAAGCTTCTGGAAACTAAAAGGGTCCTTGCGAAAGGCAAAACACACCATTTCGGCAGTTTGATTTAGCCATTTTGTTTGCCTTTCAGGACGATGGAGTTTTTTGGAGGTTAATTCCAAACTCCTCATTCCTAATTCCCAATTGTTTTCCAGTCGGTTTTCCCTTTTCCCTATTTCCTCACTTTGCGCGGAATCCCGGGGCCCTCAAAAGATTTATAATGAGGTCAGCAGGGGATTTCCCGATGCCGTTTCACCTCCGGAAATCTTCTCCAAGGAGGAAGCTATGGAATCAAAAGCCGCTGTTTCCAACCGGTTCGTGGAGGTCCTCGTGGTTGAGGACAACCCAACGGACGCTTATCTCACAAGGGAAGCTCTTCAGCATTCACGTTTCGTCATGGACATCAACGTGGCGGACGACGGGGAGGAGGCTCTGGATTACCTCCACCACACGGGGCGCTTTTCCCACTCGATTGAACCCGACCTGGTTCTTTTGGATTTAAACCTCCCGAAGAAAAACGGCTGGGCGGTCCTGGGGGAAATCAGGAGAACTCCCGCCTTGAGCCGGATTCCGGTGGTGATCCTGACCAGTTCCAAAAGCGATTCGGACGCGAGGATGGCGAGGGAAATGAAGGCCGACCTTTTCATCGTCAAACCGCCCGACGTGTCACATTTTCCGGTTTTGGTGAATTCGTTGGAACACCTGCTGGAGAAACCGCTTAAACGGGGAGCGTAAAGCCATCCGCAGGAAAAGGAGTCCGCCCACCACTTTTCTTGGCTCGTAATGACCACAACCCAGGTTCTTTCGAACCTGGGTTCATTTTGGTAGCCCCCGGGGTAACACCTCTCACAGGGGAAATTCCCCCTGTGTACCCCATCCTCCGCCCTGAAAACTCCCGTTTTCAGTCTTTCCCGCTTTCCCCATGGGACTAAATAATAAAACCCAGGTTCTTTCGAACCTGGGTTCATTTTGGTAGCCCCACGGGGAATCGAACCCCGATTAAAAGATTGAGAACCTTCCGTCCTAACCGTTAGACGATGGGGCCACTAAAAAACCAATTAGAAATTAGGAATTGGTAATTAGGAATTAACTGCCAAATCCCAACTCGAAGAGAGAGGAATTTTAAGGAAAGTCCCCGAAACTTACAACTTAGAATTTAACCTCATTTTTCAAGCGGTTCGAAGATACTCTTGACCTTAATCACCTTGCCAAGAGCCGAAAGCTCTTTTTCCAAAGCCCCGGGCCCGCAAACCACCAGCACCCAGTTTTTTTGCGAAAGAATCATTCTCGCCGCCTCAGCCGCCTGTTTTTGGGTCACATCCTTGATCTTGCTTCGGTAGGTTTTCAGGTAATTTTCGGGATAACCGTTGAAATCGAGGGAGGCTTTATAATTCGCCACGGAAAAAGGCGACTCGAAGTTGTAGGCGTATTCCTCAATCATCGATTGCTTGGCCTCCAGTAGTTCCTTTTCGGTTGGACCCTTTTTCTCGAAATCCGCCATCACCTTGAACATGACCGACAGGTATTCCTTCACCGAGTCGGGCCTGGTTCCGCCCACCACCTGGAAAGGTCCCCGAATATTGAAGGGAAGAAAATAACTCTGGACAAAATAGGCCAGGCCCCGGTCCGACCTTATCTCCTGCATCAACCTGGAAGTGAAACCGGACCCGCCAAGAATGTCATTGGCCACCTGGAGTGGTATCTGGCGGGGATCATGGCGCTTTACGCCCAAAACCCCAAACCTCGCGAAAACCTGGGTAACATCCTTGGGGAAAAAGTAAATCGTCGGGCCCAGGGGTTTGGCGTCCAGGCCGCTTGCCAAAGGCTCCTGGCTTTTCCACCCGGCGAAAAGGGTTTCCAACTGTTTAAAAACCTTTTCCTCGTTGAACTTCCCCGCGACCGTCAACATCGCGCCTTGGGGGCCAAAATGCTTCTGGTAAAAACCAACCACATCGCTTCGGTTAATGGTAGCCACGCTCATAGGTGAAGCCCAACGGCCGTAAGGGCTTTGACCCATCAGGCTCTTGTAGAAAATAACCCGGGTCAGGGCGTCCGGCGTGTCCTCAAGACGATTCAGGGCATCAATGGTATTGGCCTTTTCGGTTTCCAGGCGCTTGGCGTCAAAGCCAGGTTTACGGAGCATGTCAGAGAAAAGCCCAAAGATTTCCGGAAGGTCGTCCGCCAAACACTTAAAACCGGCCGTAAAAGATTCCTGGTCCGCCGAAGCGCTCATGGAAGCCGCCTTGTTTTCCAGGGCCTCATCAAAAGCCTCAGGGGAAAGTTTGCCCGCTCCGCCGTCACGAAGGGCCGCGTTCATTTGACTGGTGAGCCCCTCCTTCCCCGGCGGATCGATGGAAAAACCCCCTGGTGAAAGGAATTTCACCTCAACAAGTGGCATCTCGTCGTTTCTTAGAAAAAGAACCTTCATTCCACAGGAGAGGGTCTTGGAATGGAAATCGGGGATTTTTATCTCGAGCGGGGCCGTCTGCTTGACCGCCGGCGCCTTCGCAAAAGCGTTTGAACCACAGAGTACACAAAGTACGCAGAGTAAAGATTGAATCATCTTTCCCCAGGATCCTTTTCCGTACACTGTGAACTCTGTGTCCTCTGTGGTTAAAAGCTGTTTCATTTGGAGGGCCTTTCCAGCGTGACCACGGTCCTGTTCTTCGTCACCAGAAATTTATTGGCAGCTTCCTGAATATCCTTGGAGGTGAGCGCCTTTACCATTTGGGGGTATTTCATCACCAGGCGCCAATCACCATGAACGGCCTGGTTGTAGGCCAAATCCTGGGCCATTCCCTCCGTGGAGGTTTTACCCCACAAGAAGGAGGACTCGGCGGCTCGTCGGGCCCTTTCCAGTTCCTCGGCCGTCACACCGGCTTTTTGGATTCCCTGAATTTCAATTTCAACGGCCTTGATAATCTCCGGAAGGGCAACCTTGGGGGAGGGTACATATTCCAAAACAAAAAGGCCGGGATTTCGGTCGCCGGGATTTCCTATGGAAGCGGAAACGGAGGAAACCAATTTCTTCCCGAATACCAGGCTTTTCATCAGGCGAGACGTGTTTCCCGCGGTGAGGATATTGGAAAGGACATCCAGCGCCACCGCTTCCTTGTGGGGGTAGTTGGGCATATGCCAGCCCATCATAACGATGGGGTCGGCGTCAAATTCCACCCTCGCCGTTTTCTCGCCCTCCTGCGGAGGCTCCACGGTCCAGTCTTTTTTCAAGGGCGGCTCCTTGGGGTTGGGAACGGCTCCAAGGGTCTTTTCAAACAAGGGCAACACTTCCTGGGCCTTGATGCCGCCCACCACCGCCAAAACGCCCTGGTCGGGCCGGTAGGTTTTTCGATATATATCCTCCGCGTCACCGCGGGTTAATTTCATGATGTCGCCCATCAATCCAATGCCAATATCCTTATAAGGGCTGCCAACGAAAGCGGTGGCCTGAAGAGCCTCATAGAGTTTTCCGTTGGGGGTGGATTCATATCTCCACCGCCTCTCCTGCGCCACCACATCTCTTTCGGAATAAAACTCGCGAAAAACGGGATGAGCCAACCGGTCCTTTTCAATCGTGGCGTAAAGCAGAACCTTGTTGGCGGGAAGGGTGATGTGGTAATTGGTGACGTCCTGGCTGGTCCAGGCATTGAGGCTCTGCCCCCCGTTGCGGGAATAAATGGAGGAAAGTTCGTCCTTAACCACCCATTTGCGGTGCTGTTCCTGGAGTTTTTTCATTTCGAGGGAAAGGGATTTCAAACGCTCCGGCGAGGGTTCCAATTTGGCCTTTTCAGCGTTCATGGAATCAGCCACCCGGTCCATCTTTTCCAACAGGGGTTTTTCCTTGGCGTAGGAAAGGGTACCGATGGTTTCCGTACCCTTGAACATCATGTGTTCCAGCATGTGGGGCAGGCCGGTTTTACCCTTCGGGGCGTCCTGGGCGCCGACCGGCATCATGAAGGAAAAGGAAACGACGGGAACACCGGACCTTTCCACAATGAGAACCCGCAAGCCGTTTTTCAGGACCTTTTCAATAACCGGAAGGGTAATGGAAGGGTTCTCGGCCTCCTTGGCGGAAACCAGCGGAACACCGCATGACGCGAGGAGCAGAACAAGTTTAAAGATTAGGAACCGATTCATGATTTCTCCATGGGGAAACTGGCAGGATTATATAACAAACGGGATGTAATTTGAGGGCTTGGAAAGGACATGTGACCGCGGGCAAGGCATGCCTTGCCCCTGCCAAAACAAGGTTTTCGTAAGGGCGGGTCTTAGACCCGCCCTACAAATCTGGTTTTAAAACTAGTTTGAAGGATTTTTTGGCGTCTTGGGGTCTCGGTTACGCCCTCAGCCGAAGGCTGACGGGTGGTGCTGGATTCGGTTCAAGACTATCCGTTGATGATTCTCGTCACTTCGTAAACTTTGACCGGCTCGGTAAAGCCCTTGAGGGTAAGGGGCTCCAGGGTCTTGACCTCCACCAACCCCTTCAACTTGCGGTAGGTGGAATCGGAAATTAAAACCTGTCCTGGGAGGGCTTTGGAGCAAAGGCGTGAGGCCATGTTGACCTCTTCCCCGATAACGGTGTAATCCGTTCTTTTATCGGAACCCAAATTACCCGAGACCACCACACCCGAATTGATGCCGATTCCCATCGTAATGGGATTCAAATTTTTCACCTGCCTTACCAGGTTGAACTTCCCGAGAACCTCCTGCATTTCCACCGCGGCCTTCACGGCCCTTAATTCCTTGTCCTCAAACGGAACGGGAGCGCCCCAAACGGCCATGATCGCGTCCCCGATAAACTTGTCCAGGGTCCCCTCGTATTTAATGACCGCGTCCACCATGAGGGAAAAATACTCATTTAAATCCGCCACAATTTTTTCCGGCGGGGCGTTTTCGCTCATGGCGGTAAACCCGCGGATGTCGGTAAACATCACCACGCATTCACGCCGTTCCCCCTTGAGGGCCAACCCTTCCTTGTCGGCCAGGACTTTTTTGGCCACCTCGGGCGAGATGTACTTGCCCAGGATGTTCGTGACCCTTTCCTTTTCCTTGAGACCCTGCATCATCTCGTTGAAGGAGCGGGCCAGCACCCCCAGTTCGTCGTGGGTCTTTACCGGCACCTGGGCGGTCAGGTTTCCGCGGGCCAGTTCCTGCACTCCCATCAGCAGGCTGTTCAAAGGCTCGGTGATGCGTCCGGCGATAAAGAGAGTCATCAGAAGCGCGAAAACTATCCCCGCGGCACCGATGACCTCAATGGAATTTTGAAGGTTCTTCTGCATGACCAGGGCCTTGTCGACGGAACGAAGAATGGCGTAATTCCCCAGAATTTGATTTTGAGTGTCCTTGAATGGCGCGAAAAGACCCCGGTAATTTTCCCCATTAAGGGTGAAGGATGCGGAGGGCGAGGTTTCCTTGTCCTTCCACATTTCCGCGGAGGGAATTTTGGAAGAGAGGTTGTCCGTCAAAAATTGATACTTGTCCATGGGCCAGGTGGAGGCGGAAACCTGTTTGTTGATAAAAAAGGCGATTTCACTGTCGGTCAGTTTTTTCATGTTTTCCGCGAGGGGCTTATCCAGTGGGACGCCCAAAATCAACACCCCCAGAACATCCCCGCCCCGTCGGCTTTGAATGGGATAACTCACCGTTTGGAAGGCGGTGATCGGGTCCTTCGAACCAGGTCCAGAATTTTCTTTATACAAAAAACCGCCCTGGGAGGGATTACCCTGAAGGGCCGCTTTGACATTGGGCCAACCATCGGCCAAAACCGGGGCCGGTTCCAATTGTCCCGCGGAAGGTTCACGGCCCGCCCTCAACGCGAGAATCTTTTCGGGAGGATGGTGGGAATCAAACAGGATTTGTCCCGCCTTGTCGGCCACGATAAAAAGGGGCGGTGCCTTCACCGAGTCGCTAAGGTCGAGGCATAATTCACTTACCGTATCCGAGACGGCGGAAAATTTCGGTTTTCGAACATCCAGGGCGGCGGTCAACCGGGGTAATCCGGAAACGAGAATGGCCTTGTCCCTCAGGGAATCCGTTTCCTGGCTGACGAAACCCGCGAAAACCGAGTAGGTTCGGTTCAGGTCGGCATTGAGACTGTTTAAATTTTCGGATTGCAGGCGCTCATTGAGAATATAAAGAATGGTGGCCACCAGAAGCACCACCAGAATGGTCATGGCGGCAAGAAGCTTGTCCCTGAGGCGGAAACGGGGCCGTGGAATCTGGTTCAATTTTGAGCCTTATCCAACGTAATGTTCATTTGAGTGGTCTTTCCTTTTTTAATGGTCACGGTTTCCTCGACCGGCATCCAGAAATCATGCCACGCGACCAGGGTATAGGTGCCGGGCGGAATCCCCTTGATGACAAAATCCTGGTCCGGTCCCGCGGTGGTAAAAAAGGGGTTATCCAGCACGAGGATGTTGCTTTTCATGGCTGAGTGAATCTCGCAATAAACCTTCACCGGAACCTCGGAATGTCCCATTTTTACCGATGTCGTCTCGCCGTTTTTTTTTCGGCCCAAATCGAACTTGTTGATTTGTGAATTTGAAAAAACATTATGGTAAACCGGATCCTGATTGGTGAAATCAACCTTGGTGCCTTTCAACACGGGGAGAATCCTGTGGGTGAATTGGAGGTACTTTTGGTCCAACGCCACGTGCTTTTTGGGTGCCTTATATTTTCCCGGCACTTTTTTCAGGTAAACCACGACCTCTTCGGGAAGAATATGGGGCGGGGATGGCGGAGAGCCCTTCGGGGCGTATTGGTTTGAAGGCGGGGCTTTGCGGGCGGGGGCGGTTACCTTGAGATGGCCTGTCAGGGCGCCTCCGTTTTTGGCCTCAGCCAGGCCGGAAAAAAAAGTAAAAAAAATTAATCCCGGGAAAAGGGTCCATCGGATGGTTTTTTGAAACCTGGCCATGATTTCTCCGGGGGGGTAAGAGTGCTGAAATTATATACGGGCCAACATTAAAAATCGTTACCAATGGAA
>JAHFCG010000032.1 GCA_023249615.1 candidate division FCPU426 bacterium
AACTACCTCGTCTATGTCATTCCATTCCATAATGTAAAAATTATTTTTATTGAACAACTTGATACCTGAATCCGTGCACACGACTTCATCATTAATAATTTTTCGGGGTTTCCTCAGAGCAAAATTTAAAATAAAACCCGCCAATATTAGACAACCGAAAATTAAATATATATTTTCCATCATGGCGCCACACCAGTCACGGTTGTAGGCGTAGGGACCGGGGAGCTTGAGGCCGCGACAGGAGTCGGCGTCTGCCACGGCGTAACTTCCTGACCCAAGGCTGATTCCATCAACCTTTTGGCCATGGGTGCCGCCACAATTCCACCCTCACCCCCATTTTCAACAAGCGCGATAACCGCAACCTTGGGTTCAGCCACCGGGGCGAAACAAGCAAACCAAGCGTGGGAATCGCCGTGGGGATTTTCCGCCGTCCCCGTCTTACCCGCAACCCTCACTCCGGGAATTCGAGCCTTCTTCCCGGTCCCGCTGTTGGAGCTGACGACCTTTTCCATGGTCATCTTGATGAAGTCCATATACTTTTGATCCATCTCGGCATCCTGCTGCAACTCGGGGGCCTTCTCAAAAACCGTTCGGCCCGTGTTCTGGTCCACGACACGGTACATAAAATGAGGCCGGTAAATCTTGCCGTCCATGGCCAACCCCGAGGCGACATCCAGCATTTGAAGAGGCGTGGTTAAAAGGTAACCCTGTCCGAAACTCATTTGGATGGTGTTCCCCGGAAACCAGGGCATGTGCTGGGTACTTTCCTTCCAACGGGGATTCGGCACCAAGCCAGGCACTTCGGAATCCAAATCAATTTTGGTTTTACTACCCAACCCGAACCTTCTGGCAACACGGTAGATTTTATCAACCTTAACCTGCAAACCCAGTTGAAGAAAGAAAATGTCGCAGGATTCAATGATGGCCCTCTCCAAATTCATCCAGCCGTGGCCCGAAACCCTCCAACAGCGGTAAGGCCAGGTCTTGTACCAATAGATGCCCCGGCAAAGAAAGACCTTGTCCTTGTCCAGTTGCAACACATGGTCTTCCAGGGCCGCGAGAGTAGTAATGGTTTTAAAAACGGAGCCCGGCGGATACAAACCCTGGATGGCGCGGTTTTGCAGTGGGTGCAATTGGTCTTTAATATATTTGTTCCAGGATTTATAGGAAATACCTCCCACAAATTCATTCGGGTCGTAATTGGGGTGGCTGACCATGGCGAGAATTTCACCATTTTGCGGATTGCAAACCACCAGGGCCCCGGTTTGGTCGCCCATGAGTTCCTCCGCCAGCTTTTGGATTTTCCAGTCGATGGACAACATGAGGGTTTGTCCTTGAATGGGATTCTTATAGGCCAGTGTCCGCCGCTGAACCCCTGAGGCGTCCACCTCCACCTGCACCCCCCCGTTTTGTCCCCTCAAGATTTTATCGTAGGTCCGTTCCACGCCTTTTTTCCCGATCCAATCCCCCACGGAATAACCGCTTTCCCTCAAACGGGAAAGATCGCCTTCGCTGGTTTCCCCTATATACCCAAGAATATGGGAGGCCAATTCCCCGTGGGGATAGGAACGTTCCGGCTCCATTTGAATGTAAACGCCGGGCAGGTGAACCTTGTTTTCCTCGATCCTCGCCACGAGATCCTCGTCCAAGTGGGATTCCAGCCTGATCGGCTCAAACTTTCGCCTTTGCCTGCGGCTTTCCACGAGCATTTCCAAAGAGGAGAGGGGTTCCTCAAGAATCTGGCTTAATCGGACAAGGGTGGTTTGGTAGGTTTTCATGTCGGCGGGAACGAGAAAAAGGGAATAAGTCGGAACATTGGACGCGAGAATTTCTCCGTTACGGTCGGTGATGATCCCCCGGGGCGCCTTTTGGGGTATCAGGCGGAGGCTGTTGGTGTCGGACATGGCCCGGTATTCGGGGTAATTCAGGATTTGGAGATAAAACAACTTCAGGAAAATGGCGGCAAAGGCGAGCGTAATGAAGCCGAATAAAAATCCCATCTTTTTTTCGGAAGAACCGCCGAATTTCGCGCCGGAAAACCTTAAAGCCAATTTACGCTCCTAAAAAACCAATCAAATGGATAATGAACAATGAACAATTAAAAATGAAGGTGTGAAAAATTTTCCATTTTACATTCTCCATTTTTCATTGGTTTTCAAGCGGTGGCCGGATCAAACCGTCTGCGCCTGAACTTCACCACAAAGAAACAAGCCACAATTCCAACAAGCGTCGTCATTAAAACCCCGCGCAGAATGACCCCGAAAGCGTCTCCCGACAGGGGGGCCGAACCGTCCCACCGAAGCAAAAGCCAAATAAAAACCTGATGAAAAAGAGCCATCCAAAAAATCAGGAAGGTCTGGGTCAAAACCCGTTCACGGAAAATATGTCTTTGGGAAAAACAGGAAAAAAGACCGGCCAGGGTTTTGGCCACCGTGTGGGGGCCGATCCATCCAGCCGAGAGAAGGTCCTGGGCAAGTCCCACGAAAAAACCCCAGCCGCCGGCGGCCGGCGCCGTGCTTCGAAGACCCATGAGAACCACAAACAACAACGGCAGGTCGATTCCCCAGGCGGAAACACCCGGAAGCTGTTGAATGTAAAAAATCGCCGCCAGCCACAAAAAATGTTTTGGTATTTTCATTGGTAGATATCGATCGGAGGAAGGATGAATACATAATCCAGCGCGGCGAAATCAACGGCCGGCGCCAGCTCAATATCGGTGTTCAAGCCGCTTTCGGACTGGGTTTTCTTCACCACCGTACCCAGCGTGTAACCCTTGGGAAAGGTTCCGCCCATTCCGGAGGAAACCACGACATCATCCTTGATGACATCCTCGTTCGCGGCGACATAACCATATTTCAAATGGTTGCGGCCGGTTCCCTGGACAATCCCGTTGACCCTCGACCGTTCGGCGATTCCGGCGACGCTGGAATTGGGGTCGGTGGTCAGGAGGACCCTTGAGTTTTTCGAGTTAACGGTAATGATCCGGCCCACGATTCCCTGCTCTGAAATAACGGGCGAGTCCAACAAGACGCCGTCCTCGGAACCCACATCGACGATAAAACTTTTATTCCATGTGCTGGGATCCCTGGCGATGATTCGAGCGATCTTGGCCTTGTGGGGAAGTTTGGATTTGATCTGCAGAACCGTCTCGAGCCTGGCTAAATCCGATTCGAGCGATTTGTGGTTGGAAAGCTCCAGCTGAAGCGTCTGGTTTTCCAGCTGGAGGCGGTTAACCTCCTGCCGAAGGTTTCGCAATTCGCGGACGGCATTCAATGTGTTTTCCGGAAAGGTAATCAGCCAGGTGATCGATTTTTGGAACGGAAGCCAGACGGTAAGGGAAATATCCTTTACCAGGCCCGGCTTGGTGGTTCGATGGGAATTGCGGTGGACAATCAGCCAGACACAAAAGACCAGCAGGCCTACCAGCAAAAACCGGGTAAGGTTTTTAAAGAAGAATTTCAGCATGAAGTCTCATTTACCACGGAGGTCACGGAGAACACCAATTTAAAACATAAGAATATTTCTTTTGGTCGAAAATCCTTCAGACTTACTCCGGGAACTCCGTGGCCTCCGTGGTTAAGCCTGGTTAAACATACTCTTTTTCGAGGACGGAAATTCGCTTCAGGAAGTCCATGGACCGGTCCAGCAAATGACCGGCGCCCATGGCAACCGCGGTCGTGGGATCATCCGCCATATTGACCGGAACACCGGTTTCGTCGCGGAGGCGCTCATCCAGGTTTTTCAGCAGGGAGGATCCGCCCGCCAGAATAATGCCCCGGTCCACGATATCCGCCGCGAGCTCAGGAGGGGTTCTTTCGAGGGTCATCTTGATGCATTCAATTATGGGAAGAAGGGGTTCTTCCAGGGCGCCCCGGATTTCCTCGGAGGTTAATTCGATGGTTTTCGGCAGACCCGTGACAAGATCCCGGCCCTTGATTTGCATGCGAAGTTCCTGTTCCAGGGGGAAGGCCGAGCCGATCTGGATCTTGACGTCCTCCGCGGTTCTTTCACCCACGAGAATATTGTAGGTTTTTTTGATGTAGTTGATGACCGCTTCGTCCAATTCGTCGCCGGCGGTTCGGATGGACTTTCCATAAACAATGTCGCCCAGTGAGATAACAGCGACTTCGGTGGTTCCCCCGCCGATATCCACGACCATGTTGCCTTGGGGCTCCGCGATGGGCATCCCGGCCCCGATGGCCGCGGCCATGGGTTCCTCGACAAGGTAAACTTCCCGGGCGCCGGCCTGTTCAGCGGAATCTCTCACGGCTCTTTTTTCAACTTCGGTACATCCCGAGGGAATGGCGACGACGATTCGGGGGCGAATGAGGGAACGGCGGTTGTGAACCTTGGAAATAAAATAACGGAGCATTCTTTCGGTGACCTCAAAGTCGGCGATGACGCCGTCTTTCATGGGCCGAATGGCCACGATGGAACCAGGGGTTCTTCCCAACATCAGTTTGGCGTCATTTCCAACGGCCAGAATCTGATTGGTGGCCTTATGGACAACCACCAGGGAGGGCTCCTGAAGAACGATGCCCCTTCCTTTGACATAGACGAGTGTGGTCGCGGTCCCCAAATCAATGGCGACATCGCTTGAAAAAAGCCCCAGAAGAAAATTTAACAAGCGAAACTCCTTTTTAATTGCGCCCTTTAAAACGAAGCTGAAATAAAACGGTAAACCCGTTCTTTCTTAAAAAAAAGAACCCCGGTTAAATAACCGAGGATGGCTGGAAAACAAAGAAAACCTTTATTTCGGGGGGGTAGTGTAACACAGAGCTTTTGGGAGTCCAATATTTTTCAATGTTTTCAGGGGTTTAAGGGGCTTTACCTTCGGAGAAAAGACCTTTTAAGAAACGATTAACAAGAGATCTTATGAAACTTTTTCTATTTTTTCTCGGGAACAGGAGGCGGAGTGGGTTTCGGATCCATGTTTTTGGATTTCACCCGTAAAATTTTCTCAAACAACTTCAAATATTCTTTTTTCAGGTCGCTTGTGGAGTAATTTCGGAAGTTGCTTTCGTCGTATTTTTCTCCCAAATAATCCTTGCTTTGGCGGATAAAGGTCAAAAGCGCGCCAATGTTTTCATCCGAATCGGTTGTCACGGGGGTCTCAATGAGAACCCTTTGGATAATTCCCTCCCGGTATCGGCCGATCTGGTCGGCGGTCGGGTTCACGATCCCGGAAACCTTGCCCGTAAAGTTTTCAATGAAAAACAAAACATCAACTTCTTTTCCGTACAATTCGGAAACGGCGGTTAAGGGTTTCTCGCCGGAGGCGAGGGAAACAGGGGTTCCGCATTCAACGCAAAATTTGGCTTTGACGTCGTTTTTTGCCCCGCAATGGCCGCATTTCATGAAAAGGTTTCTCCATAAAAATAAATGTTTGTAACTATACCACGGCCAACTTGCCGCGCAAGGGGTTTCACCCTTGTTTTCACGTTTTCACTGCCTATTCTAACGGATAATTCCCCTTTCCCTTGAGTCTTTTTCAATCAAAAAAACAGGCCCTTTTTTCACCTTGAAAAAATTCGCCGTCTTTGGGATCGGGACCTAAACAGGTCCTTACAAAGCACCCCAGCCCCAGGACCAGAACCAAAACACCCAAAACCGGTTTGAAAATACGACGCTTGAAATTGCCACTCTGTTTTTGCACTTTTAGGTTGAAACTCCAAAACTTGGTGATTAACTTGTCCCCCATGTTTCATAAAAGAGAAAACAAATTTAACGCGAAGGGGCAAGCCTCGGTCGAATACCTTTTGATCCTCACCATGGTTTTTGCCGCCCTTACCGGAACTTCGCTTCTCTTTTCAAATCAGGTTAACAGGTATATTTCTTTTTTGTGGAGCCTGATAGTTTTGCCTTTTTAGCTTGGATTTCATTTTAAAAGGAGCGACAAAATGAGGAAATTGAATCAAAGCGGCCAGGGGATGACGGAATATATCCTAATTGTGGCCTTGATCGCCGTGGTTGTCATCGGCGCGGTGAAATTGTTCGGCCACAAGGTGGACAACGGATTTAAGGACGCCGCCGACAAGGTGGGCAACGCAGTGAGTGGCAAGTAAAATTTTTAAAATGATTTTTTTGAAGGATCAAAAGGGGCAATCCGCGGCGGAATTCGTCCTGGTCGCTCCTTTTCTGTTTTTATTCTTTTTTTGCGTCCTACAAATGGCTTATATGGGTTTTGTTTCTTTCGCGGTTCAAAGAGCCGCCCTGGCAATCGCCCGAAAAGCCTCGTTGGGGTCCACGGAAAATTCAACCGCCTTCAAATCCCAATTGGCGCTGTCCCTTTTACCCATCGCGAGTTTAAATCAAAAAACTCTTCTCACGATTCTTGAAACGAATTATCAAATAACCCAATCCACCGACCAAAAACAGGTTTCCGCCAAGGTGCGGTATCCCATGCCGATTTGGATTCCCCTTGTCCGAAATATTTTCGGGGAGACCCTGACTCCATCCGCGAATTACAACGACTCCCCCGAGGGAAAGGCGATAAAAATGGTTTTTTCTTTGTTAAAAAAACCGGAACCGGATTTATCCTTCCATGGTTTGTCGCTTCCCGTGAGGTGGATCGTCTTTGAGGAAACCACTTTCAATGAAAGCTACCAGTCCAAATAAATGCGGAAATTCAAAAAGCTCAGCCAAAATCCCTTGGGACAAATATTGCTGGCGACCCTGATTTTCTGTTTTGTTTTTTTGGCGCTTTTCCTCGGGTTATACAAGGCCGGTTCCAGTTACATCGTTAAGGAACGCTCCCGCAGGGCGGTCAACCTGACCGCTCTCACAGGCGGCGCGGTTTACGCCGACGGGCTCCAATTGGTTCGTGAATCCAACCTGTTATTAATGGCCGCTGCCACCTATGACGCCATCATGGTCGGCAGGGCCATTGCCGCCGCCTTAATGGCCCCTCCTCCTCTTGACATCGCCGCGGTCATCGCCGCGGCGAAATTCGCGGATCCCAACAAACGAAAAGGGATACAAACATTACAGGAAAATATTTTCGGAATCGGAAAACCTCCTGGTGCCTATCCACTTCTTGTTTTTGCGCAGGCGGCCGCCACCGCCAACGAAAACCGGCTTTCCATTCCGCCCCTTTATGTTTACAACCATGAAACAGCGACAATGCAAAACGCGCCGGTTCCCAATATGGCCCTGCGTTTCCGGACCATCGCGGAATTACTTCCGGATGAGCCCAAATCCTCCTTTTCCCTTCAACACGACGGGGTCCGGCGCTATTTTTCCCAGGAAGAGATCGAACCCGCGCACAATCCCAGATTTCCCAAACAAATGCGTGTCAAAAAAAATTCCAATTCCGAATACGCTGGCTGGTGGGTTCGCCGCGAAACCAATGGGTCCGGCACCAACGAAAATCAATTTTTATCAAAGCTGGCTCCCGCCTGGGTCCTCAAAAACCTAAGAAGTTATTTTGATAAATTTAAACTCGATGTAACCGACAGGGATGACCCACCCTGCCATACCTTCGCCCTTTTGGGCTTGATGAAGGAGAATCAAAAAAACCACCCTAATACCTTTTACCAGGCGGGTGAAACCCGCGTTGACGCCGGCGGCCTCGCCGCCTGGAACCTGGCGGACCCCATTCACGTAAATCTTGAGAAGGTCGACCTTGAGGCTTTTCCGATTTTGAGGGACACCCTTAAAAATTTCGGGAGCATCCCTTTTCTGGATCAAACCCTGAAAGAATCCGACCTCCTGAACGGCCTATGAAAACAAAAAAAATTTCCAAAAATCAAAAAGGACAGGGCTTGGCGGAAATGATCATTTCCATTCCGGTTTTATTTTTATTCGCGGCCGCGATCATTCAATTTTCCGTCCTGTTTTTATCCTTCGTCCAGTTTGAACACGCCTGCGGGGAGGGCGCACGGGAATATGCCGCCGGCCTCTGTTCAAAAACCTCTTTGGCGCCTGTCGTATTTGAAAACCTGGGATCTTTTAAGCGTTTTTTTGATCCAAAATCAATTCAGGCCGCCCTACAGGACCCCAAGTCCAACGCCGCGGGCGCTTTGGACAAACTTCGGGGCGGCCTCGGGGTCATCCCCTTTTTGGTCAATTACGACGGTGCCGAGTGGTCAATAAGCGCCCGTTGCAGACCTCCCTTTTTATTTCATATTATTTTCCCTGATGGAATTCTTTTTCACACCCTTCAACAGGTTTACAGGTATCCCAAATGAAACACCTGAAGGATTATAAGTGGTTTTGGGTAACTTTCTTGATTTGGTTCTTTTTGGGATGCCTGGGCGCCTGGGCATTGATTTTTTCCCCCGCTCCTTTAAACCAGAGAATAATTTCCGAATTCACCGTTCAAATAAACGGGGCAATCGGGAAAAATACCATTTCACGGGTTTCAGGGTCCATGAATCTTGCCCTGGAAAGAATCACAAGGGACTTGGAGGAAAAGGGTTGGGAAAATATCTCGGGCCGCGTAAACCTGGCGCCGTTGCTTTTGAACACCGCGCCGGAATATCGGAATATTTTGAACCGCCTTATCCAGCTTCGATTATTTCAGAACAGGGAAAATTACAAATTTTTAGGATGCTTGGACGAGGCGAATCAACAGGAAACCTATCAATGGATATCCGAAATTCCCAAAACGGCCTTTGATTCCCTGAAACCTGGCCAATCCGGCTTTCCCATGATCCCCCCATCAACCGCCTTGAATGTCTCCTGGATAAAATCAAAAAAAATGGAATCCCTGAGCTGGACCACGAAAAACGACCCGGCCTTTCAGGGAAATTTCCCAAGATTTTATTCCGCCCAGGGTTTTAGCGGGAAACTCACCTCATCTTCAAACGATTTCAGAGAGCGTGTTTATATTCTACGGAGAGGAACAGACAGAATAGTTGCAGTTTTAACGGGAGAAAACGGGAAATTTGTTACTTCACTGGTGAAACTTAAGGGGAACTAGATTAGAATCCGGTCGTTTTCCAAACCTTTTGGGTGAGTTAAATGGATAAAAAAATCACTCCCATCACCGTGGAGCCCTTCGGTGCCCACTTTTCAACCTACCAATTTAAAAGCAGGGAAAAATGAAAAATAAAAACGCTGTCATCGCCTTGGCCGCCGGAATTTTGTTCGGCGGACTGGCTTTTTTTTTGCTGTACCAAAAAGCCTCGGAAATGGAAAAAAAGACCACCCCGGTTGAAATCCTGGTCGCCTCCCGTTATATCGCAACCGGGAGTTTTTTAGGGTCTGAAATGGTTGAGAAAAAAGCCGTCCCTGAATCTTTCATAAGTCCAAGTGCCGTCCATGACATTAGGGAAGTCGATGGCCTTTCAAGTCTGGTTCCCATTTCATCAGGAGAGCAGATTCTTTCCAACAAATTCGGGGCCGGGGGGGATTCGCTGGCCTTGACCCTTAATCCTGGTTTACGGGCCTACACCCTGGAAGTAAATGAATCCAGTGGGGTAGGGAACCTTCTGCGCCCCGGAAATCATGTGGATGTTTTGACTAAAACGGATTCAAAAAACCGGGAGGTAACCACCTTCGTTTTCCAGAATCTGGAAATATTGGCGGTGGGGCAAAAGCTGGACATTAAAAAGCGCGCTAAAAGCGGCCAGGGTACGGACCCGGTGGACTCAACTGAGCCAGGTTTTTCTTACAGTACCGTTACACTCGCGGTAACCCCTGAACAAGCGGAAACCTTCATGTATTTGGAAGGGCACCCGCTGAAATTGCTTTTAAGGGCGCCCCACGATGATGAAATTGTATCCATCCCCGCCGAAAGCGATGAGGAGATCATGTCGAGGCTGGGCCATTTTGTTCCCAAAACTCAAAGTCGAAAAATTGAGGTCATAAGGGCAAATTCCAAACAAGGAGAGTAGGATGAAATTTAATTATTTGGCTTTAGGGGGCATCCTGTTTTCCATGGTATCGATTGCCTACCCCGGCCCAGCTCCCATCAGGCTTACCCTCGGAGAATCCAAACTGATTCATGTGGAATCGGCCAAAAAGGTGGCGGTGGGAAACCCGGAAATTGCCGACATCACCTCGGTGAGCGACCAGGAAATTCTTATTTCCGCCAAATCCGCCGGAAATACCAGCTTGATCTTTATTTCCACCGCGGGCGACAAGGAAACACGGACCATTACCGTGTCAACGCACAATTTGAGGAAATCCATGGTGGAGGTGGGCGTCGAGATCATGGAAATTGAATCCCAAAGCGCCCTGAAGGCGGGTTTAAGTTGGGGTTCCATTTCAAACCCAAATCCTTCCGGAATATCCACCACCCCAAACAATGTCTCGGTCAGCGAGAACTCTCCCCCGCCCCTTTTAACCGTCGGTTCCGTAACCCGCCAAGCCCTTACCGCCAGCGTTCAACTTATGATTGAGAGGGGAAAAGCCAAAATATTGGCCAAACCCAAACTTTTGGCCGTAAGCGGGGAAGAAGCGAGCTTTTTGGCCGGCGGCGAGGTTCCTTATGTCACCGAAAACAAACTTGGATCCAGCAACATTCAATGGAAACCTTATGGGGTTAAATTGAAAATTAAACCGACCCTGGATGGCGAGGGAAATATTTCAGCGGGCCTCCGCGCTGAAGTCAGTGGTTTGGATATTCAAAACGGAACCGCTCTGGGGACAGGGATTGTGGTCCCCGCCTTAAAAACAAGGTGGGTTGAAACAACGGTTTATATGAAAGGCGGGAGCACCTTGGTTATCGCGGGACTCATTTCGGAGGAAAATCAGAAATTAACTTCCGGCATTCCCCTTTTAAGCGACATCCCCATCCTGGGGGAACTTTTCAGGTTTACCGCCAACCAGCAGAAACAAACCGAGCTGGTGATTTTCGTGACGCCTTCGCTTGTGGGGCAAACAGAGGCCGAAAACTAGATTATTCCTCAGCTCGGGGGGAATTTAAAACCCCGCCGGCTAAATCTCCAGGTTTCATTTTATTCCTTTCAAACCATCCGGCATTCATTTCCAGCGCGTACTTGGCGGGTCCGTTTGAAAAAAAACTATTTTCAGTCTCAGGGGGCATCTCGAGAATATTTAAAATGACTCCTTTCTCGTTGATAAAGGCGATGCTCAAGGGAATCAGCGTGTTTTTCATCCAAAAGGCCCTTTGGGTGTTATCGGCAAAAACAAACAACATCCCATTGTCTGGATCCATTTCCTTGCGAAACATGAGCCCGGCGCTTCGGGTGGATGGTTTATTGGCCACCTCCACGACAATATTTTTCTCCCCCAAACGCAGCTGAACGGTGGGAAGATCGGTTTTAATGGTTTGGTGGCAGGAAAAGCCAAAAAGAAAAATTGAACCAATCAAAAAAAGTGTTTTCACGCTTGGCAGTGGCGATTTTAATTTCGTCATGATAGGTTGGTTTGGTCCTTTTACCCGCCGAATTCTCGAAACTTCTGAAAAGCCTTAATTTAATAGGCAATCTGGCGGAAAATGATTTGGTGTTATCAAAGAATTTGTCTTAAGATATGGCCTATGAAAAAGCTTCTGACAAAGCTTCCCTTAACCTTTTTAGTATTGATCGCGATTACACTCCCCACGATGGTCTTTTCAGCCGGCGATCAACCGGATGAAGTGCCACCGCCTCCTGATATTAATACTGTTGAACCCCCTCCGCCACCCCAAACAACCGACAAATCCGCCGATAATTCTCTTCAACCTCCTCCCGCGCCTGCGGCTCCCGCGGTTGAAACCCCTGCAACCAAGTCGTCTAATTCAGATGTTGTTCCACCTCCACCGCCGGCTGTTGAAGCTCCCGCTTCCAAGACATCGGAAAAAGAAGCCAGCCCAGTTCAACCCCCTCCCGCTCCCGCTGTAGAAGCCCCGGCTCCAGCCACCGCGGAACCCCAAGTCAAAAAACCCGAAGCAACTAAAACCTCAAAAACAACCTCTAAAAAAGAGTCGAAAAAAGCGGCCAAGAAAACAACCAAGAAAACCGAAACCAAAAACCCGGCTCCCGCTATTGCTGTTCAGCCCTCGGCCGAAAACGTTCAATCCATACCGGTTGCTCCGGCGGAACCCTCCGGGCCAAGCCTGTCCCAGCTCGTAACAGCCTATAAGTACGCCTATGAACTTTATTCCGCCCAACAATTTTCAAAAGCCAAGGATATTTTCAAAAAGGTGGCTCTGTTAACCACCCATCCTGTTTTAAAATCAAACTCCCTTTATTATTATTCCCAATGCTCCTTCCGAACCGAGGATTACCTTAATTGCGTAAAAGCGCTGAAGGTTTTGGTTAAAAAGGAACCCGATTGCGCCGCGATAAAAAAAGGCTATGTTTCCCGTTTCTGTGTTTTCCTGATTGACCAGGCCGCCCACTTACAAACCAATTGGGATTATTTCCGTTATCAGATCCAGACCGACGAAAACGGGAAGCCCGTCTGGCGTGAAAGCATTCCCCCCGGCCCCAAATTAAAGAGGATTAACTTCAGGCTTGGTTTTGGCCTTTACAATGTTCTTCACGCCATTCAACCCGGGTCGACGGAGGATGTGGCCGCCAAACAGAAACTTGAAACCATGTTAAACACTCCTATAACCGTTCTTTGGGTGGATGAAAAAGCCGCCAAAACAAGGTATGGGCATCCCTCGGATTTCTTCTCGGTTTTCTCGACTAATGAAAAGAAGGATTTTTCAAAGGTCATTTGCGAAAGAATGTTTTTCGACTTCCAAACCGAGTACTTTTATAAGTTCCTCGATATGCACGACGATGTTCGAAACCTGAAACCCCGCTTTGTGGCCACCTCCAAGGTCATTAATCTTGGCGCTGTTCAGGCCCCCTTGCCCGCCGTACCCGCCGGCGCGGTAACCACCGCTCTTTCCACCGAAGAGGAGCCGGACAAGGTTCTCAACCTCGGCAACTTGCTTCATTTTGCCGGTTACTTTCCCTGGCTTGATAGTTACACCAATACGATCGAAACCGCCCCCACGGATTTAAATTTATAAAATAAATGAAAAATAATTTCTTAATTTTTTCCCTTCCCCTTTTCTTGGTCACTTCAACCTCCTTTGCTGCCAGGGAAAAAACAAATTTTTCATCCGACGAAACCCCGGTTATTTCGGACCCCGCCTTGACACCAACTCCAATACCCGTTCCACCGACGCCGACAAGGGTTGTTAAAAACCAAAACCCCTCAAAAACCCTTGTTATCCACAAACCCAAACCATCCCCTTCCTGGGGCAAAGTCATCCAATACCACCGCGACCAAATATTGGCTCTTTCCGAGAAAAACCGGGAAATTATTCATGAATTTGTTTTCCAGGATGATGGTGGAATCATTAGGACCGCCACATTTCATGAAAACGCGTCTGGTGAGGGCTACTGGGAGGTGTGGGTATGGGACCAACCTTAGCCAACCAAAGAAAAATGTTTCCGTTTTTGGGCGTCAAAGGCGGTGTTGGTTGTTCTGTTCTCGCTTCCCTTTTCGCGAGGGTTTCAGCCAAGAATAAGAAAATTAAAATCGGCCTTATTGACGCCACGCCTTTTAGCCAATCATTGACCCCTACCTTCCTAACCGTGGACCAGCCAAAACATTTTTTGACCCAACTTCTCCCCTATTCCGAGCACCTGACCCCCAAATTGATTGAGTCCTATTTTTCAGAAACCCCCGAGGGGGTTTATTACGTGCCGGTTAAAGAAAATGATGACCTCGAAACCCCTTTTCACCTTATTTTCCCCTTGTTGACAAAATTAACCCCGCTTTTTGATTTCTTGTTCATTGATCTTTCAAGTTTTCCCACGGACCAACACCTAAAATTTCTTGAAAATTGCCCATCCGCCGTAATTATTTCTTCATTTGATTCAACGGCTCTCAGGGCCGTAACCCGGTGGGAAAAACGCCTCCTTCCCCTGCATTTAAACCTAGAAAATTTCTACATCCTTTTCAACCAGCAAAACCCTTCCCAAATTATCCCGGCGGATTTTTCGTCTATTCCGAAATACTTTACCCACCTTGGATTTTTAAATTGTTTGGGCGACGACCTTCCCCTGCACCTTTTAGAAAAGGACGCCCTAACCCCGCCCCTCGTGAAAACGCTAAATTCTATCGCTGAAAAAATAATTGACCTTGGGAAAATCCCCCATGAAGTAAAATCCCCCCAAACCGATTCCACCCCAAATAGGACTGAGGACCCGGGTTCCCCGGAAAAAAGTGATTCGGTTTCCCTGGAAGAGGTAAATCATCTTCATCAAAAACTGCTCGAGAAGCTTCGCCAATCCGGCGTTCTCAAGGAACAAAAATCCGGCGATCCACTTCAAAGAAAGGTTTTGGAACCCGCCGCGAAGGAAATTCTTAATGGTTTAATTCAAGACATGAATATTCAGAATCGCGAAACCCGCCTTGAACTGGCTTCAAAAACCTTGAACCTGGCCTTCGGACTCGGCCCCCTGGAACCCTTGCTTCAAAATGATGAAATTACTGAAATTATGGTAAACGGCCCAAATCACGTTTATGTCGAAAAAAGGGGATTGATCGAAAAAACCAACATCAGCTTCTTAAATGACCTTCAATTGCGAACCATCATCGAACGGATTCTTGCCCCCATCGGACGCCGTATCGACGAAGGTCAACCTTATGTGGACGGAAGATTGAGTGATGGTTCCAGGGTTAACGCCATTATCCATCCCCTGAGTTTGAACGGGTCCGTTATAACCATCCGTAAATTTTCCCAAAAAAAACTTACCGTGGATGACCTGATTAAATTCGGCTCCTTAACCCAAGAAGCCGCGGATTTTCTCGGCGCCTGCGTAAAGGCCAAAAAAAATATCATTGTTTCGGGGGGGACCGGTTCGGGAAAAACAACCTTGTTGAACATCCTTTCAAATTATATTCCCCGCAATGAGCGCATCGTGACCATTGAGGACTCGGCCGAACTTCAACTTTCCCAGGATCATGTGGTCCGTTTGGAAGCTCGTCCGGCGAACCTGGAGGGAAAAGGCCAGGTTTCCATCAGGGATTTGGTTATCAACGCCCTTCGGATGCGCCCCGATAGGATTGTCGTTGGTGAGTGCCGGGGAGGGGAAGCCTTGGACATGCTTCAAGCCATGAATACCGGCCATGACGGTTCCCTCACCACAGCCCACGCGAATACGCCGCGTGATGTCCTGACGCGCCTCGAAACAATGTGTCTTTTTACCGGGTTGGATCTCCCCGTAAAGGCCGTTCGGGAGCAAATTTCACGGGCCCTCCATTTGGTGGTTCAGCAAAGCCGACTCTCCAATGGTAAAAGGGCGGTTACACAAATTTCCGAGGTTCAAGGAATGGAGGGAGACACCATCATCACTCAGGATTTATTTTACTTTGACGAGGAGAAAGGTCTCCAACGGCGGCCCTTTGCCCCTTTGTTCATCGAGGGTTTGATTTCCGCGGGATACAAATGGCCGGGGCACAGGGAAAAAATGAAGGCTTAAACTACTTTTTCTTCTTCGTCTTTTTTTCCGGCTCTTTTTCGAACGTCGTCAAGGGCGCCGGGGCGTAGCTGGTATCCCCAACCGGCGTTATTTGCGAGACAACCCCTTTAAATTTTTCATATTCCGAAGGGCGTGTTTGCCTTACGTCAGCGTCCAAAGGCCCCTCGGGCGGGATCCAATCGCCCAAATAAGCCCGACAGGTAAATTCCTTTTCGGCCGCCATGTCCACCCACTTTGTATGGGGTAAATAATAAAACTCCTGGACTTCCTGGTAATCCCACATGGCTTCCTTATATTTTTTTTCGAGGAAATTGGCTTCCCCACGGCCGTAGGCCGCGTGAGCCCGGCGGATAATTTCCAAATTTGCCATTCCATACGCGATGAATAGGGTCCCAATGATAATCGCCGCGGTTCTTATGCCGTTACCCTTTATTTGATCGTTTTCATTGCCCGCCAAGGAGGCCTCCAAATTAAAATTGTTTCAAAAACCTTAAATCGTTCTGGTAAAACAATCGGATATCGTCAACATCATACTTAAACATCGCGACACGTTCCACACCCATTCCAAAGGCGAACCCGGTCCATTTTTCGGAATCAATCCCGCAATTTTTAAAAACAGCCGGGTCAATCATCCCGCAGCCCATCATTTCTACCCATCCGGACTGTTTGCAAATACGGCATCCCTTTCCCTCGCAGAAAACACAGGAAATATCCATTTCGGCGCTTGGTTCCGTAAAGGGGAAAAAACTTGGGCGAAAACGGGTTTTGATTCTGGGGCCGAAGAACTTCTTGATAAAGGAGTCCAAAATCCCCTTAAGGTGGCCGAAATGAATCCCCTCATCGACCAGAAACCCTTCAACTTGGTGAAACAAATGGTGGTGGGTTGCGTCGATGGCCTCATGCCGGTAAACCCTTCCCGGAGCCACGAATTTATGGGGCGGTTTAAATTTTTCCATGACATGGATTTGTATGGGAGAAGTGTGGGTTCTCATTAAAACATCCCTGCCCAAATAAAAGGTGTCCTGGGCGTCGCGGGCTGGATGATCGGGGGGGAAATTTAGGGCAAGAAAATTATAGTAATCCGATTCAACATCCGGGCCCTCGGCAAGGTCAAACCCGAAACCCTTGAATATATCGCAAATTTCTTTTTGAACCGCCGTTAAGGGGTGCGTTTTCCCAAGCGGCGTTACCCTTCCAGGTAATGTGGGGTCCCATTCCCTGGGGGTTACAACGCTTCCCTTACCCTCGAGTTCTTCCCTCTTCAGGTCCAGTTGAAGGGTAATTTTGTTTTTCATCTCATTACAGGCTTTTCCAACCTGAGGACGGGTTTCGGCGGGAACCTGCCCCAATCCCTTGAGAATTTCGGTGACCAAACCGCTTTTTCCGAGGTATTTGACCCGAAGGTCCTCAAGGGTTTTCAAATCACCGGCCGTTTGGACGGCCTCATGGGCTTCTTTTTGGATTGCTTCCAGACGATCAATCACCTTGATGCCTCTGATTCGCGGAAATGGGACGGCAACGAGGGGACATTATTTAGTTTTTAAATGAAAAATTCACTAGAAAAAAGGGTTCAGGAGGGAAGAAATTCCGCGTCAACCTCTTTGTTTAATTCCGTTTTTTGGCAAAATTTCAGGAAGGCCGTTACCGAACCGGTTTTCTCAAAATTTTCCCAAAGGGAATCCGCCGTGGCGGTAAAGGAAATTTCCAGGTTGTCTTGATTTTTTACCATAATTCCCAAGCTTTTTATATGATTTTGGAAGTGTATCACCCGACCCAAAAGGCGTCAAGAAATCGACCCCTTAAAATTGGCCCAAAACATGGCAAGACTGGCGGCAACCCCAACATTAAGGGATTCTACTTTACCGCTCATGGGAATGCTCACCTTTTCATCACAGTTATTCGACAGGTCAGCGGGTAAACCCGCCCCTTCAGAACCAACCCAAAATGCCATGGGTGTTCGAAAGCTAACTTTTGTCAATGGGGTTGCGGCTTCACCGGTCAAGGCGATGGTTTGAAAATTATTTTTTTGAAACCATTCCATATAGCTGTTCCATGTTCCATCCGCCATGAAGGGCAATCGAAAGAGCGATCCCATCGAGGCTCTGACTGCTTTTTGGTTGAAGGGATCGCAACAACCTTCTGTTAAAAAAATCCCCTTCGCTCCAAAAGCCTCGGCTGACCGAAAGAGGGTTCCCAAATTGCCGGCATCCTGCACCTGATGAACCGCGAGAACCAAGGAAAAAGGAGCTGATGGCCAAGAAGCGAGGGGTTTTCCGACAATGGCTATGATTCCCTGCGGGGTAATCGTGTCGGCGAGGTAGGAAACAATATTAGGGGTAACCTCAAAACAACGAACCTTATCCCTTTGGGCGTCCGAAAATATTTTTTTTCCGTCGGGATGATTCCAGCCTTCCCTGGTAGCGAAAATGAATCTTATTCTCAAATCGGTGGAGAGAGCCTCTCGGACCAGGTGAAACCCCTCGCATAAAAAGTCCTCCGCATTCTTGGCCTTTTTAGGGACTTTCAAGGAATAGGCGTGTTTCACCATTGAGTTTTGAACACTTTGGATTAGCGAAAGATGTCCCATCGATCCCCCACCTCGGGCAAATCATAAAAAAACACCCTTCACCGTAAAACGATGAAGGGTGATTAAAATCCTGAAAAAATCTTGTTAAACCTTGGCTGGAACTTTCGCGCTTTTTGCCGCTTCCACCAATTGCCCGAAAGCCTTGGTGTCGGTTAAGGCCAAATCCGCCAGCATCTTCCGGTCCAATTCAATGGAGGCAAGTTTCAGGCCTTGGATGAATTGGCTGTAGGACATGCCGTGCTCGCGGGTGGCCGCGTTGATACGGGTGATCCAAAGGCGGCGGAACTCCCGTTTGCGGGCCTTGCGGTCCCTGAAAGCGTAATTCCCTGAACGTTTAGAAGCCTCCCGAACTGTTCGATACTGACGGCTCTTCGCCCCAAAATAACCCTTGGTCAGTTTAAAAAACTTCTTTTTTCTTTTTCTTTTCGCGACCGCTCGTTTAATTCGTGCCATTTTCTTTCCCCTTTATAAACCGATCATTTTTCTGATTCTGCTGGCGTTGGTCTTTCCGAGAATCGGCTGGCGGCTTGCCTGCCGTTTCTTTTTCGAGGAATTGCTCGAGGCCAGGTGCCGGTAGCCGGAAACCTTCATCACCATGAGTTTTCCCGTTCCGGTTATCTTGATGCGTTTCCTGATGCTTTTTTTTGTCTTTGGTCCCTTACCCATTCGCTTGTTCCTTTTCCGTATTGGTTTCTTTCGCTTCTTTTACCGAAGCTTTTTGCGGAGCGGCCTTCGGGTTAAACAACGCCACAATCTGCATTCCCTCATCCTTCGGGGGGGCTTCCAGTTCCGCGATTTCGCTCAGATCCTGAACGGCCCTGTCCATCAACTGCCTTCCCAGCTCCTTATGGCTCAATTCCCTTCCACGAAACATCAGGGTTAATTTCACCTTGTCCCCGTGGTTGAAAAACTTCCAGGCCATATTCAACTTCGTTTGATAATCGTGCTCATCAATTTTCGGCCGGACTTTTATTTCCTTGATTTTAATGACTCTTTGTTTTTTGGAAGCTTCTTTTTCCTTTTTCCGAATGGCGTATTTAAACTTGCCATAATTCAGGATTCTGCAAACCGGAGGGACCCCCTCAGGGGCGACCTCCACCAGATCCAAATTTCTTTCCGTGGCCATTTGCAGGGCTTTGCTTAAATCAATGATTCCTAACTGCTCGCCGGCCTCACCCACCAATCGGACTTGCCTCGCGCGAATCTGATGATTGATCCTTAATTCTTTTGTCGAAGAAATGTGCGCTACCTCCAGGGTAAAATTTCAAAAAAAAGACGAACCTCGCGAAGCAAGGTCCGTCTTTAAATGAAAATATCCATAAAACATCAGTGAAGAAGGATACGATCAAAAAACCCGTTCGCGCCCGAAGGGCTTAGGGTGAGGGACGGAGGCCCCTGCTTATCCTCATTTTCCAAAACTTATCGGGCAAAGCCCGACCAAGGAAATGAGGATGACACCGTTACCATTTCGGGGCCTGAGCCCCGCTTTCAAATGAGGAATGGTGTAGGGGGAGAATCATAACCTTGGGCCTTTTTCATGTCAAAGCTTATTTATGGTTGAAACTTGAAGAGGAAGGGCAATGTCTCCAAAATTATCCATAATCCTTTGGTGAACCATTGTATTCAGGATGCTTTTCGCTTTTTCGAGGGGAACTTGCTCCTGTTTCTCCGCCGCGTAACGCCTCCAGGTAATGGTTTGGTCCTTCACCTCATTCGCGCCGACAATCCAGATGTTGGGTATTTTTTTGGTGATGGCGTTTCGGACCTTCTTCGAAAAAGAATCATTGGAAAGGTCCACCTCGGCCCGCACCAACATATCCCTTAATTCGGCCGAGAGCTTTTCGGCGTAGGGTAAAAAATCCTCCGCGACGGGAACAATTCGAACCTGGGTGGGCGAAAGCCACGTCGGAAACGCCCCGCCCCATCGTTCGATAAGAAAGGAAATAAATCGTTCGTGGGTTCCCAGGGGAGCCCGATGAATAATAAAAGGCCTTTGCTTGGTTCCGTCCGCGGCAGCAAACTCCATGTTGAACCTTTCCGGGGATGTAAAATCAAGTTGAACCGTGGAAGCCGTTTCCTCCCGTCCCAGGACATTTTCGGTTTGATAATCAATTTTCGGACCGTAAAAGGCCGCCTCGCCCACGGCTTCCTCATAATCGACCTTGAGCTCCTTCAGGACATCCCTAAGGACCTCCTCCGTTTTGAGCCACAGCTCCTCATTTTCAACAAATTTACCCTTATCCTGGTCGTGGAGGGAAAGCCTCACCCAGATTTTGTCCATTCGAAATTTTTCGTAGTAAAGCTTGTGCATGGCCACGACTTTTTTAATTTCCTCCTTGACCTGTTCAAGGGTGCAGTAAATATGGGCGTCGTTCATGGCCAGCCCGCGAACCCTCAGGAGGCCGGCCAACTGACCGGATTTTTCATACCGGTAAACCGTTCCGTATTCAGCCAGCCGCAAAGGCAGCTCCCGGTAGCTTCTCGGGCGGTTTAAATAAATCATGTGGTGGTGGGGGCAATTCATGGGTTTCAAATAAAATTCCTCCGGGGGGGAATCGGGATCCTTTTCGACGCTTCTCATGGGAGGAAACATGGAATCCTTGTAAAGCGGAAGGTGCCCGGACTTCTTGTAAAGATCGCCGTTTGCGATATGGGGAGTGGCAACCCGTACATAACCATCCTTGAATTCCAGCTCCTTGGCGAATTTTTCCAATTCCTCGCGGATAACGGTTCCGTGGGGAAGCCAAAGTGGAAGACCCTTTCCAACCAATTCATCAATCGCAAAAAGTTCAAGTTCCTGGCCCAATTTTCGGTGGTCCCGCTTCAGGGCCAACTCGCGGTTTTTGATAAATTCTTTCAACTCATTTTCAGAGGGGAACGCTAATCCATAAATTCGGGTCAACATTGGCCGGGTGGAATCGCCCCGCCAGTAACTGCCGGCTATGGAATCCAGCCTGAAAGACATCACGGGGATTTTCGAGGTATCCTCAACATGGGGCCCCTCGCACATGTCCACGAAAGGACCGCTGGAATAAAAACTGAGGGTGGGGTTGGTTTTGAGGAGTTCCTCGGCGTATTCCACCTTAAGCTTTTGACCCATTCCGGCGAGTTTTTGAACCGCCAGATCTTTGGGAAGATCCTCCCTCTTAAAGGTCTCCTTCCCTTGAATAATTTTCCGCATTCTTTTTTCAATGTCAGGAAGGTCCGTCTCGGTAAGGGGTTCCTCAAGAAGCATGTCATAGTAAAAGCCGGTACGAACCGGAGGCCCAAAACCCAACTGCGCCTTGGGGCGAACTTGAAGTACGGCTTCCGCGAGAATATGGGCAAGCGAGTGGCGCATCCGGTAAAGCGACTCGTCCATTTTGAATTTTGGTTCGTATTTTTCGGACATGGGACACCTAAATGGAAAGTACCAATCGACCGGATCAACCTGATTGACTTGGTATAAAATAATCTAAAGAAAATGGCCTGCCATGCGCAGCATTCCACCCGCCCGGCTTCGTTCAAACTTCGCCAGGCATCCTTCGCCCCACTTTTTTACCCGCGAAAAGTGGCGAAGGTTGGTGGGCGTAACTGGACTCGAACCAGTGACCCCTTCCATGTCAAGGAAGTACTCTAACCAGCTGAGCTATACGCCCTTCAAGACCCAAAAGCAAAACCTTCGAAAAAGTTCACTACTTATAAAGCTTCTTGGCCGCAGTTTCAATAGTTTACTTGGATAATTCTCCCGACGCCAAAACAAACAGCAACCCGGCCTTAAATAAATTTACCCGGCTGATTTAATCACCCTTATTTCGCCCGATAGTGATCAAATTTATTTTTTAAACTTTCAAAACTGGAAAGGGATTTGTCTTTTTCGGACAAAAGAGGTGAAACCAAAGGCCATTTTATTCCAAGTTTTGGATCGTTCCAAATAACCCCAATTTCATCGTCACCGTAATAGTAATCGGTGCATTTATATTCCACTTCCGCCCAGGGACTCATCACACAAAACCCGTGCAGAAAACCAACGGGGATATACATTTGAAGCCCGTTTTCTTCCGTGAGACCGCGCCCTTCCCACTGGCCAAAGGTGGGTGAATCCGGCCTCGCGTCCACCGCCACATCATAAATTTCCCCCTGGGTGACACGTACCAGCTTTCCCTGAGGATGGCGAAGTTGGGCATGAAGCCCCCGAAGGGTTCCCTGAATGGATTTGGAATGGTTGTCCTGGACGAAAACCGCCGAAATTCCGGATTCCTTGAATTTCAGGACGTGATAAGACTCTAAAAAAAAACCCCGGGAATCCCGCTTGATATCCGGTTCAATCAGGATCACATCTTTTAATTTGGTTGGCAAAAGCCGCATTAAAAATCCAATTTCAAAACAGACTGCAAATAATCCGCGTAGCTGCTCGGTTTTATC
>JAHFCG010000033.1:0-20508 GCA_023249615.1 candidate division FCPU426 bacterium
ACCTGGTCTGACCGCGATATTCAAAACCTGACCCAAGGGGTTCTTGGATTAACGTTAGTGGTTTGAAAAACCTTAAACCAGGCACTGGTGAATTGGCGTGATAAAATTCCAGGCTTTATCTATGAAACAATTCTTTTTTCAAATCTGAAGATGAAACACCCCAAAATTTATAAAGACCCCGCTCCCGCAAAAAACCGCGGAAGATATTAAGGATCAGGCGAAATGAATCCTGGTTTCGAAAACGAGAAATTCCTTTCTAAAGCCATTTCCTCAATCAAGGATTACGCCGTCATCATCCTCGATCCCGATGGAACCGTCACCAGATGGAACGAGGGGGCGGAGCGTATCAAGGGCTATCAGGCTTCCGAAATTATCGGCAAGAACTTTTCCGTTTTCTATCCACCGGAGGACGTGAAATCGGGACACCCGCAAGAACTGCTGCGAAAAGCGGCGGATCAAAATCGGGTGGAGGAGGAAAACACCCGCGTGCGCAAGGACGGTTCCCGTTTTCTCGCGGATGTGGTCATCACGGCCATTCGGGACAATCAAGGGACCCTGACGGGATTTGTGAAAGTGACCCGGGACATAACGGACCGCAAAAAGTCCGAGAAAATGTTTAGGAACCTTTTGGAACTGGCGCCTGACGCGATCCTCCTGGTCGACCCGGCGGGGAAAATAACGCTGGTAAATTCCCGGACTGAAATAATTTTCGGGTATGACCGGGCCGAATTATTGGGCCAAAAAATAGAAATGCTGATTCCGGAGAGGTTCCGCGCCGCCCATCCCCGCCACCGGGGTGGTTTTTTCGCCTCGCCGAAGCTCAGGCCAATGGGTTCGGGGCTGGAACTCTTCGGGTTGCGCAAGAACGGGATCGAATTTCCGTTGGAAATCAGCCTGGGTCCCCTCGAAACGGCGGAGGGAATGATGGTTTCGACGATTATTCGCGACGTAACCGAGGAAAAACAAATCCGCAAGCAGGCCAATTTAAACGATAAATTGGCGACAATCGGAACCTTGGCGGCCGGGGTAGCCCACGAGATCAACAACCCCCTTGGCTATGTCCTTGGAAATCTGGAAATGTTGAACGATCTTTTTGAAAATAATTTGAAGCCTAATTCGGACAAATTGGAAAAGGGAAATGAGGCGGGGCCCGAATTTTACCCGGAGATCAAGAATTTGGTTTCGGACGCGATCACCGGAGCCCAAAGAATCAGGGACATCGTGCTGGGGTTGAAATTTTTCTCCCGGAACAATGGCGATGAATTAACCGAGGTAAACATCAACAAACTCCTTGATTCGGCCATCAGCATGACCTTCCATGAAATCAAGTTCAAGGCCAGATTGGAAAGAAAATATGATTCCTCCTTGCCTCTTTTGGTGGTGAATATCACGAAGTTGCAGCAGGTTTTCGTGAATATGCTCATCAACGCCGCGAATGCCATCCCGCCGGGGAATACGGATGGAAATTTCATCCGTGTTGAAACCGGGCAAAAGGAAAACAAAATCTTCATTCGGATAACTGACACCGGGAAAGGTATTCCGCCGGAGGTTTTGCCCCGTATTTTTGAACCATTTTTTACGACGAAACCAGTTGGAACGGGTACGGGTTTGGGCCTTTCCATTTGCCATGAAATTATTCGGGATTATCAGGGTGAGATCGCCGTCGAAAGCAAGGAAGGAACGGGAAGTACCTTCACGGTATGGCTTCCCCTTGAAAACGAGAGGCGGGTCAACGAAATATTTCGGAACCAGGAAACCAAGGATGTGGAGGGTTTGAACGTTCTTTTGGTGGATGATGAAGAAAAAAACGTCCAATTATTCACCCGGATGCTTCGCAACAAGCACTATACGATTTCAACGAACTCCGCGGCCGACGCGTTAAAGGTGCTGAATAGTGGCCTGACAAAGGTAGATGTGATCGTCTCCGATTTAAATATGCCGAACATTAATGGCATCGAGTTCTATCAGAAACTGGTGGTGGACCATCCGAGGTTGGTCAAACGTGTCATTTTCATCACCGGAGGGGTTTTCGACCCCGAGATGGTTCAATTCCTGGAAAGTGTCCCTAATCCCAAATTGGACAAGCCATTCCAGGCGGACGACCTATACAAGGCCATCTCTCAAGTTGCCTCTCAAGGGTAGGAAGGTTTTATTAACCGGAATTATCAGGCAACACCCGCAAACAAAGGGGCTGGGCCAAGGAGAACGGAGTCAGGCATAACTTATGACTTTTTGAGGGACAAAGGGTTCAGCCTGGAATTCCCCCGATTTTGAACGAATATTGAAGTCAGGTCTTGAAAAGAAATGACCAAAAAACCGAAACCTCGTTTGAGCTCCGGCAGGGTTGAGGTTTCACGCCCTCCATCACCTGTTCGTGGGTATTCCCTATCACAATTTGGGGGAAGCCCATCGAAGGTTGATGCGCGAACTAAAGGACGGCATCTATCCTCCGGCTTTTCGGAAAAGTTTATGGAGTGTGCTGGTCCAATTGTGGAAGGGGTCCTGCCAAAACACGGCCCAAATCTCAAAGTAAAAAAATATTTTTCATCACCAAATCTCCAAGGAAAAAAATGATTAGAATTTGCCCACATGTCTCCCTTGGAGTCTTGGTGGTGATAATTATTTTTCCTTTTCCCGTCCCCTAAGCCTCTTCTTCCAGTAATCGGGTTTTCGAGACAGGTGCATTACCACGTAGATAAAAATCCTGTTTCCCTCGATTTCATAGATCAATCCATAAGGAAAGCGCCGCAATAAACAACGCCGCAAAGAAGACTTCGATTGAAGAAGACTCCATGCTTTCGGATTGGAAAGAATAAGACGGTAGCTCTCCTCGACGGCGGATAAGAATTGAAAACCAAGGCCTAGAACCTGGGATTCATAGTAAAGGAAGGCCGCTTCTATTTCTTCGTCCGCGGCCCGGGTTATTTCCAGATTCATTTTTTGTATTTTTTCCTGATTTTTTCAAGAGCCTCAAAAGCTGGAATAAGTTTGGTTTTTCCGTCAAAATAATCCTTGCGGCGTCGTTCAGCTTCCTCGATCCAGGCCTTCAGGATTTCAGGATTTTCCGTGGTATAGGCGGCGGAAGTTTCGGAGGCCAACCCCATCCCCTTGGATTGGGAAAGACGGTCCTCAAAATTATCCTCATTCATTTCAGTCAAAAGGGCTACGGGTTTCCCCTTGTTCGTGAGGACGATTTTTTTCTCCTTTCGGAGTTGCTCCATCACTTTGTTGTATTGGGTTCTGATTTCACGGACAGGAAGAAATTTCATGACCACCTCGTTTTGTGTCCATTTTGTAACCGTTTAGGTTCTTAAATGGTATCAAATACCGGACTCAAGATCAAATCAACAAAAACAAAGAGACTCGGGTCAAATCCCCTTTATCCTTTGAAGCCTTTGCTCGCCTCATCCAGTTTGATCACTTCCCCTTCCGTCAACCGCCAACCCATAGCCCCGGCGTTTTCCTTTACTTGCTCGGCGGTCTTTCCCCCGGGAATGGGAAGAGCCCCCTTGCACAAAACCCAATTCAGGGCCACCTGGTTCACGGTTTTTCCATGAGCCGCGCCCATTTCCTTAATTTTTTCCCCAAGTTTTTGGACTCTTCCCAATTGCCCGAAATAAAAAAGACGGCGGGGGCCTGACGGCGGGTTTTGGGGTGAATACTTGCCGGAGAGCATGCCCATTCCCAAAGGACTGTAAGCGATGAAACGAACATTGGTCTTTTTACACTCTTCCAGCAACCCGTTGAACTCGAATTTTCTCCTCACTAGGCTGTATTGCATCTGGTTGGAGGCCAAAGAAACACCATAGGTGGCCAGGCAATCCTGCGCCCTTCGCATCTGGTTCAGGGTGTAATTTGAAACCCCTATTTCCTTAGCCAATCCCTCCTTGACCGCCTCGGCCATGGGTTCCATCCAGGCCTTGATGGACCGGGGAGGGCTCCACCAGTGCATTTGGTAAAGATCCACGGATTTTAAACCAAGACGCGAAAGACTGGCCTTCAGGGCTTTGAGCAAACGGGAGGTGCTGAAACGATTGGGATTGGGTGCGAACTTAGTGGCAACATAGATTTTTTCCCCGGGTTTTTCCTTGAGAAACTCTCCCACGAAGCTTTCCGATTGGCCGTTGCCATAAACCTCCGCCGTGTCGATCAGATGGACGCCATTATCAATGGCGGTCCGAAAGGCTTTCCGTAGGTCCTCGGTGCCGTAATCTTTGCCAAATCCCCAAACCTGCCCTTTACCCCAGGCCCAGGTGCCCAGGCCCATTTCCAGCGGATCCAAGAAACTCATGGTTTTCCTTTCGAAGTGAACATGTAGGGGCAGGTCGCCGGCAGAGCCGGGCTGCCTGCCCCGTTGGGCGCCCACAGAGGGGCGCCCCTACAGCATCGCGAATTAAACCATCCTCACAACAGGCGACAGCATAACATCCCATCTGTTGGTTTTTTGTGAGGAAGGTCATAATGAATCATCCTCAAATAGGGGACGATGCCTCCGTCGCCCCTTAAAGCCGATTTTAACCTACTGGAGTTGAGTCATGGTTTTACGAAAGTTAAATCCCCCCAAAGGCGCGAAACTTTTGCTCGGCGTGGACATCGGCGGGACCAAATGCGCCGTGATCCTGGGTGATTCCACCATGAGGATTTATGACCGAATTTCCTTTCCCACCGAAACTTCCAGGGGCCTAAATCAAACGCTAAAACATCTTTTAGGCGCGGTCGATGAAATCCTGAAACGCAACCAGCTAAAACCCCGTTCCATCCATAAAGCCGGTATCAGTTGCGGCGGTCCTCTGGATAGCCGTAAGGGCCTGATCCTTTCTCCTCCCAATCTTCCCGGCTGGAACAAAGTCCCCATCGTTCGGATTCTTCAGAAAAAGTTGAGATGCCCCGTCCATCTTGAAAATGACGCCAATGCCTGCGCTTTCGCCGAATGGAAATTCGGGGCGGGCCGAGGCTGCCGCAACATGGTGTTTCTCACCTTCGGAACGGGGTTGGGGGCGGGGCTTATTCTGGACGGCCAGCTTTATCGGGGCACCAACGACATGGCGGGGGAGGCGGGGCATGTCCGCCTTGCGCCCAATGGACCTGAGGGTTACGGAAAAAAAGGTTCTTTCGAGGGTTTCTGCAGTGGGGGCGGAATCGCCCGTTTGGCGGAGGAAGAAGGTTTCAGTGGAATGACCGCGAAGGATCTTTGCGAGTCCGCGGGTCTCGGCAATAAACAATCCCGAAAAATTCTTGAAACCAGCGGGCGATTTTTGGGAATGGGCCTATCCATTCTCATTGATCTCCTGAACCCCGAAAGAATAATCCTCGGCGGAATCTACTCCCGAAGCGGAAAGTTTTTCAAACCCATCCTGCAAAAGGTAATCCGGAAAGAAGCCCTTGCCCGTTCCCGTTCGGTTTGTAAAATTGTCCCTTCCGGCCTGGGCGAAAAAATCGGCGACATCGCGAGCCTTTCCGCCGCGCTAATGGGTAAGTAGGGAAATTTACATCCCCAAATAAAAAACCCCGGGCATCCGATGGACGCCCAGGGTTTAACCTGCTTTAAACATACAGCCTCAATTCAGTTGTCTTTACAACAACGCTTAACAACCTCCTGCAATCCACTGCGACCAGCAACTTCCACTGCAAAAACAACCAACCCACTTCCACAACTGCCAGAAAGCCGATTCTATTTTCTTTTTCTGGATCTGTGCCAGAGGACGCCTTGTGCGGCGTCATAAGAAGAATCAACTTTCATCGTCTTTATACAGGCTTTTTCAAGAACCTTTTATGATTTGGATCAGGTTCAAATCATTTTTTTATTAAGGACAAAAAGAAAGAGGTTCTTTTTCTTACCACGTCGGATCGCATCCGCTGGCACCTTCACGGTGCCATATCAAGAACCTCTTTCAATTATTAATATAGGGCCCTTCCCCATAAAATTTTATGAGGGCGGTCACTAATAAGAAATTTTTTATATTAACCCTTCTTTCGTTTGGAAATACTCCGGTTTGACCGGCGTTCTACCTTCGATCCCTTGCCCCTGAAAGCCATCACGGCCTTGGGTTTGTGCCGGGCCGCGATTTCATGCCTGGAATAGGAACCCCGATGATAGAACTCGTCGATCCTTTTAAGTGCCTTGGGTTTGGCGCCCCTTCCATCCTTGTACAGGCGCCAGGTCTTGTTTTTGACCGGACGACCGGAGGGTTTGATCCATTCCGCGTACTCGGCGTCGGCCTGGGGCAATTCCTGGGCGGGGGTCCAGAGCGACCGGGCTATCAGACTTTTGAGTTTTTTCAACGCGTTGGTATTCATCGTTCACCTCCTCCGAAAAGACCAAAACTTTTCACCCTAGAGTTAACAAAGGTACACAGAGTGAACCTTTTAGGAAACCTTCAACATCTTAATTTCCACCCCACCCTACCCTCTTTACCTGGCGAAGTTTCAGCGTAGCCAGGTCCTCATCCAGCTTCGCCAAGGCTACGCCGGACAGTGGGGCGGTGGTTTTAAACAAAAGATTATGAGGCCCTCAAGCTTTTTTCTTGGAAACATTGGAACCTGATTTGCCGTCCCAGTGTTTTTCCACTTCCACCCAATCTGTCAAGGAATCACCATTGGGGCAACCGCGGTTCAGCCAGTTGTAATAGGCCGCCACCTCAAGCTCCCTTTGGGAAAGCTGTGGTTTTTTCTCTTTTTTCCCCTCAATCTTTGTCATGACGCCCGGCTCCTTTAATGAAATTTCATTACCTGTCCTCATTTTTTCCGCCTTAATGCCGCCCAGACAGCTCCCGCCAAGGCGCCGGCGGCGGCGGCCACCACCAGGGCCTTTTCGGGGTTTTCCCTGGCGTAAGAAACCGCCTGGGTTTTCTTTCGGTTAAATTCCGCCTTGGCCCGGGAAACTTTCAAGCGGGCATCCCTTAATTTATTTTCCAGCCGCGCCTGGTTCTCGGGGTCGCGAAGTTCCTTTTCCACACGGTCAATGGCTTCCCTTCCCTGTTTCAGCCGTTTCTGGATCTCCTCCATCACCCTCTGCCGGTTTTGTTTGTCCTGCAGTTTTTGTTTCAACTCGTTCCAAGCTGCCGTTGCCTTGCTCCTGATCCCCATAACATCCTCCTTCTTATTTCCTGCTTTTCTTCAGCCTGGCGGACTGTAAAAAAATGACCGCGATCAAAAAAACCAGGGCCCCGCCGATGGAAAACACCACGCCGCGCGGAACCTGGCCGTAATCAATCACGAGAAAAAAACAACCCAACAACATCAAAAGCACCCCCACCGACACCCAGAGATACACGATGAACAGGTATTGAACCCGCCTCAACATTCCGTCGACGTGCTCCAAAAAGGTTTCCTTGATTTCCACGAAAAAAAGACGGACCGCCGCCAGAAGATCCATGGCCTTGGACGCCGTCGAGGAAAAGACGGAGGGCCCGCTTTTGGTTTCGTTTTTCTTGTCGGACATAAATCACTCATTCCATATTCAAAATTGTTCACCGCAAAGACGCAAAACCGCAGAGAAAATCTTTTTTAAAAAACCTCCCGAAATGGAAAATCTGCCAAAAAACCTGGTTTAACTTTGCGCCTCCGCGCCTCTGCGGCAAAAATCTGTACTTGTTTTCCCTTTCGCTTTTAGTTTAAAACCCTTTCCCGGCCGCCAATATGACTTCAGTCATAGGATTTTCAGGGGTTTGCCTCAAGCCTCTTTTTAATTTCCACCAGCATCTTTCGTTCCATCAAATAATGAATCGGTTCCAAAACCATCTGCCCAAGAATTGCGGGAAATACAGGGCGGTAATCCATCCGGAGACGCGCCAGGAGCCTGGTTTGGTTGGGCCCCTGGCGCTGGAGAAAGAAAACCCAAATGGCGTCCATGTATTTTTCCGGAAATAAGCCGGGTGGGGGGAGCGGGGAGGCCTCGAAGAACACGCCTTTTTTAAAATCCCACAAACCGCCCAGAACCAGATATTTGTTTTTTTCCATCAAGACAACCGGAAAACCGAAGGACCCGTCGGGGGACGCCGGAATCCTGTCCCCGATTTTCAGGTTTTGAAATTCCGGCATTATCACCTCCGCGCTCCTGCGCCCACCGTTGTCAAAACGGTCATAACTGTACCAGCCGGCCCGCCGCGTGCCGATCTGGACCAGCCAGGGCCAGACTTTTTCCGGCGGGGCCGGCAGGGTGATGGCCCGAGTGACCAGCATCCGGGCGCGCGGAACCCTTTCATCCCCTGGCAGGGCCATCTTTTCCTCGGCCGGGGTGGCGCCCCAGGTCATGGCCCAGTGGCGCAGGATGAAAAGGCAGACCAGAAGGAAAAACAAAAAGAGGATACCCATTCCCGCCATATCTCTATGTTTGGGAAGCCATTTCATTTTTCTATCCCCTTCTGGACCAATGAACCATCAGCTGGTGCAAAGGATCCCGAAGAAGCCGGGAAAAAAAGAAAAGAACCAGGACCACCAACAGGAAATAAAGAGCCCCCCGGCCCACCCAAACCTTGAGGACATCCCAACTCGCCCCAAAAAAATAACCGGCAAGAGTGTAGGAAAGAGCGTAGGCAAAGGAACCGGCCAGGTTGTAAATCAGGAAAGGCCGGAAGGGCATTTTCCCCACGCCCGCCAAAAGACCCGTAATGGGATGAACCAGGGCCACGAATCGGGCGAAAAAAACAACCTTGGGTCCGTGCTTTTTAAAAAAGCGCTCGGTTTGATCCAGCCTCTCCGGGGTCATTCTCATCCACCGGGATCTTTCCAAAACCCCCCGTCCCAGTTTTTTCCCGACGCCGTAGCTGAAGGTTCCCCCTAAAAAACAGGCCACGGCCGCGGTCGTGACCACGGACCAAAGCGAAAGGTTTCCGTTTTGTACCAGCACACCCCCGCCCAGGGCCGTCACGTCACCGGGTATCGGAAACCCCGCGTTGTTCAAAAACACCACCAGGAAAATGAACCAATATCCGTAATCCGTCAGGAATGTCAGGAGCCATTCGGGCATGATGTTTCAACCTTTGTTTTTCCCGGCGAAATGCCTGAGTCTCAATCCCAACACTAAAAGGGAAAGGCCGAAAAGAAAGGAATAGGCCGCCAGGGACCAGATCAATTCCATTCCCCCGACGCGGAAAGTCAGGACCAGCACCCCAAACACCATCGAGGTTAAACCCGCGAAGAACAAAGGGCCCTTTCGATCCTTATATTCATTAAGGTCCCTGGACTGGGCCATTTCCAGAAATCCGGTCGCCAACGCCCAGGCCGCGATCCAGGAAAGCAGTGCGACGGCTGATATCGCCGGATTAAATAACGTGAAAATTCCAAGTCCCACGCCGAGGATTCCCTCCACCATCAGGGAACGCCACCGGCGCCCCTCCCCGTAATTTTGGGCCCCCAGCAGAAAGGTGAAGATTCCATCCACGAGGGCGTAGCCCCCGATCAAAAAGATCAGGTTGGCAACCAGGGAAGCCTGTTTTAAAAACAAGGCGGCACCGAACAGGTCCATTTTTTGTTGGTTAATGTCGAAAATCCAGAGGATGGAAAAGGTCCCCAATAAAATTCCGAGGGCGCCCCTTGCCGCCAGGATCCACCAGAATTTCGGAAAGATGTGATTCATAACCGCCTCCTTTGAGAACAAATAAACCAAAACCGTTTTTTAGTAACATCTTTCAGGTTTCAATATAGGTCCCAATTTTTGACGGAGTTATGACCTCAGTCATAAGAATTTAGGGAACCAATCCCAGAAAAGCCGGGAGAATTCTTGAGTTTTACCTTCCGGCTGGATAATATCGAACCCATGCCCATGCCTCACCCCCACCACCATCACCACGATGAAACCCATTACGGATCCTCCGCGGCCCTGAGGGATTTTGTTATCGGCATCTCCGACGGCCTTACCGTACCCTTTGCCCTTGCGGCTGGCTTGAGCGGGGCGGTTAACAGCAACAACATTATCCTGATCGCGGGCGTGGCCGAGGTTATCGCGGGAACTATTTCCATGGGATTGGGAGGCTACCTGGCGGGCAAAACCGAGATCGAACATTACGAGGGGGAGCAAAAACGGGAAGCCTTGGAAGTCCGGGAGATTCCCCACAAGGAAGAAGCGGAAGTGAAGGAAATCCTGGCCGCCTACGGCATTTCACCCGCGGTTCAAAACCAGGTGGCCGCCGAATTGGCCATGGACCATGAAAAATGGGTGGACTTCATGATGCGGTTTGAACTGGGTTTGGAAAAACCGGATCCCGGGGCGGCCCTCTCAAGCGCGCTTCGCATCGGCCTGTCCTACGCCGTAGGAGGATTGATTCCCCTATCCGCTTATTTGTTTTTTCAAACTCCCCGCGAGGGACTGGAATATTCTTCCTTTATTACGGTGGCCTGTCTTCTTACCTTCGGTTACTTCAAGGCCCGGTTCACCGGGCAGAACCCCTTAAAGGGCGCCCTCACCGTGACCCTGACGGGTATCACCGCCGCCGGCGCCGCTTACGGAATCGCGAAACTTATCACCGGTTAAACCTGAAAATAGGTTTTAACCACAAAGACACAAAGGGCACCAAGTAATCCAAAAATTTCATTTTTTTATTTCAAAAAAAAATCCTGAAAACATTCTCGTTGTTCCTGGTGCGCTTTGTGCCTTCGTGGTTAATGCCTTTTTTTGTTTTCTCCCTCCGAAAATCGTTATAAATTCTTGGTCTTTTTGCCATAAAATTTAGCCAGCTTTTCCCTTTAAAAACGACGTTATCTCATTTTTTGTATGACGGTAGTCATAAAAATAAATTTCGGAAAAATTCAATTTGTGTGACCAATATCATAAGAAGTACCGATTAAATAAGGCATTATGACGCTCGTCAGGAACTATTTTTGGCATGGTCGCCATGGCGGAAAAACCATAGCAAGGGTTTTTAAAGGCAAAAAGGGCAAAAATCCTTGGTTTTAAAGGACTTTAGGTTGGCACAACGGTTGCTTTTAGGAACAAAAGAAGGTCAATTCACCTTAGGAGAGAAAAATGTCCCACATACAAGTCTTAAAGGTTAAAGGAATCGCGGGACTATACCCATTTCATCAAAAATTTTTCAAAAGGAGATTTGGCATGAAAAAATTCACCCTGATCCTGATTACCACGATAGGAGTCCTGGTAGCCTCGGCGGTCGTCGCGATGGCCGAAACCAAGTCCTCCGGAAACCAATTGATGAAGGGATACGTCCCCTGGTACCAGAAGGCGGCGGTGATCGGCCAAGCCCCTGCCTTGAAAACCGGGACTGGGTCCTTGCTGGCACTCCAAAACACCAGCTCCCTTTATTTGGAAGGGGATTCCACCCTTCATAAATACCAAATGCACGCCAACACCCTGAAGGGGGCTGTGGTGGTGGGCGGCCAGGGCGACTTGGTAAAGGCTTTGAAAGCCGGCGAGGTCAAGGCCATGACGCTGATCGTTCCGGTGAATGACCTGAAATCAAGGGAAAAGGGTTTGGATGAAAACGCCTATAAAGCCTTGAACGCCAAGGACAACCCGGAAATCAAATTTGTCCTTAAAAGTGAAACCCTGAAACCCGGAAAGGACGCTGAAACCTTCACGATGGTGGCCAAGGGAACCCTCTCTATTTCAGGAACCGAACAGCCCATTACCCTGACGGGAGAGGCCACCTTCAAGGGAAAATCGGTCCAATTCAAAGGGGTCCAGAAACTGAAAATGTCGGATTTTGGGGTGAAACCCCCTTCGATTTCCCTGCTGGTGACCTCCATCAACTGCACGGATGAGATTCAGATTCATTACGACGTGACCTTCGCCGCGAAATAACGCGGGGGTTGAAAGCGAAACTCCGGGAGACCGGGTTGGCTGGGCTGGGCAGTTAAATTTAAAAGGAGATGAGAAAATGAAAACTCCATGGAAATGGATGGGGATGTTGATTCTGCTTCTGGGCTTCGCGGCCCAGGGAAAGGCGGCCGAGATCTTTAAAAACGACGATCTCAGCCTGAGCGTCGGCGGACGCATCCAGGAAATGGGTGAAATGTCCATTATTTCCGACGATTTGATTCGAAATAAATTCCGGATATATCTTTGGAATGTGGAGGACCGAATCTTCACCAGCGGTAACTTCAAGGGTTACAAATGGAATTTTGAGGCTTCCTTCGGCGGGGAATCCATCGCCAACGGAACCAATGGTTCCCTCAACCTTCTGGATGCCAGTATTGATGTTCCGCTGATTGAGGATCTAATTACAATTAAAGTAGGCCAATTCAAAGTCCCCGGAAACCTGGAAAGCGCCATATATGAAGGAAGCCAGCTTTTTACCGAAAAATCCCCTCACTTCAATCTCTTTTTTAACCAGGGATACGACACGGGTGTGGTTCTTTACGGCCACCTAGGAAATCTGGATGGCCAAGCCGGCCTGGTCCAGGGCGCGCCGAACCTGCCCCAGCGTTATTTGCCGGAAATCGTCAATTTCCCGATTCCCATGTTCGCGCGGATCGGTTTTAACGATGGGATCACGGATGATCCTTTCCACCCTTCCCAAACGGGGTTCGCCAAACCGGATAAACTTCAGGTGTCTGTCCATGGAATGGCTTATGTTGCCGCTGACAGCAACGCCGGCCACGGTGATCTGTTCGGCCAAATGGGCGGGGCCTTGGCCACTTTCAGTGACAACAGCTATTACGGAAACATTTTGACTTCCTCCAAGTTCAACCCCTTTCTGGGCGTGGCGGGCGCCTTGCCGGTTTCCGCACTCTATGGCCAGTTGGGAGGCGACTTCCAGGTTCGGGCTCCGCTGGGGGACACCACCCTCACCGTATCGGGGCAGGTCATGTACGGTCACTACGATGTAACGGTTCCCGGAGGCAAGATTATTAATAACGCTTCGGGAGCGCCCGTCACCGTACAGAACAACGACGCGGCCATGACCATTGCCGGGGTTGTTTATCCCGCCGGCAAAGCGGTCAATAAAAAATTCGAGTTGAATATCGGGGGAGCGGAACTGATCGCTTCCGTCGGGGACAAGCCGTTTGAGGTCGCGGGCCGCTTCGCGGCCGTCATACCCGATAACGGAATGGTGGGGCAATTCAGCACGCCGGCCTGGGCCTGGGCCCCGCTTTTCGTGAACTCAAACCCCATTGTTGAGGTCACGTTCCCCTCCATCACCTACCATTTTAATGATGATGTAAAACTGGTTGCGGAAACCATGTTCATGTTTGACGCCCCGGAATCAAAAGACTACGACGGCAACTATCTCGTCGCGGAACAACCGGGAGCCGCCAGCGGAACGGGATATATCGGGCCAAATCTCCGCGCCAGCATGGTGCCGATCGGCCGAATGATGCTCCAGCTTCAATACTAGGCTTTCATTTTCGGGATCCCATCCTTTTGATGGGGTCCCTGGAAGAAGGCCCCCAAGCGGGACCTTCTTCCAGGGGAGATTCCAAACCATGTTAATTCAAATACCTTCAGGAATTTTTCGTTCGCTTTTTCTCAGGGCGACGATGTTGGCCGCCGGCGCCGCGCTCTCCTGCGGCGCCGGCCTCGCCGACGAACAGGTCTCCACCACCATTCAAAACAAGGATGGAAAATTCAGCATCGACGGGCGGTTTTCCATCGAGGCCGATCCATCGGTGGCTTGGGATGTCCTGACCAGTTACGAGCAAATCCCCAGGTTCGTGGGAAACCTGAAAAAAAGCCATGTGCAGGAGGATCTGGGGATTTATCACTTCCTCCTGGAACAGGAATTTGAGGGCGGGTTCCTTTTCTTCACGCAAAGGGTCCATGTTCTTCTGGACGTCCATGAAGTTTGGTATCAAAACATTCAATTCATCGACATTAAAAAAAAGGACTTCTTGATTTATCAGGGGTCCTGGTCCTTAACCACCAATCCACCAAAAGGGCTGGAAATTGGCTACAAGCTGGAGGCCAAACCAAATTTTGACGCCCCCTTCGCGGGCGATTTCATGAACGGCGGCGCCAAGGATTTACTCAAGGCTGTCCGCCGCGAGATTCTTCGGCGCCAAAAAAACAAGGATCTGGAGGAGGTTCCCCGCCTCAGTCTGACCAAACCCACCACTCCCGGACAAAACAAGAAGGTGAATTAGGACGAAATTTTTCCCCGGGCCGGGCCTTCAAAATATCTCCCCATGGAACCCTCAAAAAAATTGGGACAGCCGATTCAAAGGCGGTTTAAACCCGGTTTTTTTAAGCGTAGACCTTCCTAATCAACTCAAGGAATCCCCTCCTTCTGGTTTTCTAAACATGTCGGCCTCTTTTTTTCAATTATGAAAGCAAACAAATTTAGCTCCCCAGACTAATTGATATGATTCAAATCATAATCGGACACAACACATTTATTGGGTTTTATGATTCGGGTCATAATTAATAAAGAAGGTTTATTCCAATATATCCCCATTGTGGTGGGGGTTTTAAATTTCTAATGAGGAGAGGGACGATGAAAAAACCAAAGGTGGTCCCGGGCTTGGCGAAAATATTCGCCGGTTGTTTCCTGGTCCTAGTATTTTTCGCGGCAGGAGGAGGTTTGGCGGAGGACAAAACAACTTCCAAAATCTCGCCCGAAAAAACTTCCTTGAAAAAAGAATCCTTAAAGTCCTCTCCAAAGAAAAAATCCGAAACGGAGGCCGTCAAAGAAACCGCCTCCTCAGGGGAGAAGGAGTCAACCCAGACATCGGAAGAACCTCGGGATCTCCCCAAATTCGTTGGCGCCGAGACCTGTATTTCCTGCCACCAGGATAACGGCAACAACCTCCTTCACTCGGTCCACGGAAGGTTGATGGAAACCCGCAAGGGAATCCCTTTTGAAAAATCCTGCGAGACCTGCCACGGCCCCGGCAGCCAGCATGTCGAGTTCGCGGACAACACCACCACCGCAGGGTTCCACACCATTAAATTCCCCCCGAAGCTGAAAGCCTCGGAGGCCAACGACATCTGTCTCACCTGCCATGAAGCCAAAGCCCATTTCCATTGGAAGGGAAGCCCCCACGACCTGAAGGACGTCACCTGCATTTCCTGCCATTCCATTCATCAGGACATGAAGAAACCCAACGCCAAATTATTGAAGAAACCAAAAATCGCGGATGTCTGTTTCTCCTGTCACTTGGAGAAAAAGGGACAGTTCGCCCGCAACGCCCATATGCCCCTCAATGAGGGGGACATGACCTGCACCTCCTGCCATGACATGCATGGTACTTCAGGAGTTAAAAACCTAAAGGGCGATTCAGTGATGGAAACCTGCTTTAAATGCCACGCGGACAAACGGGGGCCCTTCCTCTTTGAGCATCCCCCGGCCCGCGAAAACTGCCTGACCTGCCACAACCCTCACGGCGGGCACAACGATAATCTGCTGGTTCAAAGAGTGCCCTACCTTTGCCAACGTTGTCATACTGGCGGCGGGCATCCCACCAGCTCTTACGATGACATCGCGTTGCTGGCCAGGTCTCCCAAGATCATAGGCAAGGGTTGCCTGAACTGTCATTCCAATATTCACGGAAGCAACCATCCGTCCGGAAAATTTTTCCAAAGATAAAAACCACGAGGTTAACCAATAAAAGGAGGAGGGGTTATGAAGAAACAAATTCCGGTGCGGGAAATACTTCTGGGGATGGTGTTGGCGGTTTTTGGGACGGCTGTTTTTGCCGAGGATGGCTGGAAGGGGGAATTCAACCAGGGATTCCAAACCAATATCCAACCCACCTCGCAGATCAAATTTCAGGAGTTTGTTCCAAGACCTGACGGCCCGGTTCTGGACGGGTCGTTGGGATATGAGGGTTCAAACCTTCTCCTTAACTTGGGGTGGGTGGATCAAGGGGGGGCCAATCGGGAGGCGAAACTTAGCCTGGAGGTTGAAAAAAATTTTTCAGCCGAGGTCAATTTTTCCCAAAATCCCCACTTGTATTCCAACGACGCGAGAACCATTTATACGGAAACCCTTCCGAGTCTTTGGGTGGTTCCTGATCCGTTGCAAATGGCCAACCAAGGGCTCTCGGCGTCCTCCACGGTGGTTTATAACAATGTATCGGCCTTTTCAAACAACTATTCGATGCCGGTCACTGTTAAACTTCAGGATTCAACCCTGGGCGCCAAAACCCGTTTTCAGGTAAATCCTGAGGTTGAAATTTTGGTGGATGTCACTCAAAAATGGCGTTCGGGTTACCGTCCTCTGGGAACAGGCTTGAGCAACACCAGCACCAACATTGTTCAGCTTCCCGAGCACCTGGACCAAACCACCACCCAGGCGGACGTTTCAGCGGAATACGCTGGAAAAAATTTCGCCTTCCGCGGCGGTTACAACCTTTCCTTGTTTGACAACCGTCTGCCCTGGATGATCTGGGACAACCCGGTGAACTATTTTGATTACGCGACCACCACCACCACTCCTTCCCGCCTGGGCCGTTATGGCACCGCCCCGGACAACATGGCCAACCGCTTTAGTTTTTCAGCGGAAACCGATGTGATCCCAAATGTCCGACTTGCGGGGGATATTGCCTACGGCATTTGGTCGCAAAACCAGCCTTTCCTTCCTTATACCATCAATTCAGGTGTTACGGTGGGAGCCGCTCCATCCGCCGCGGTCCCCCCGCCGCTTGACGCGACCAAGACCGGCAGTCTTCCCGATTATTCCCTGAACGGGGTGGAAAATATATTCACCCAAAACTACGTGGCCACGGCGAGGCCCTTTGACAACCTGGTGGTTTCGGCCAGGTTCCGGGACCAGGAGCTTTTAAACAACACCCCCAACCTTACCTTCCCCGGTTTCGTGGTCCTGGATCAAAGTTGGAAAGGAATTACCATTACCAATTCCCATCTCGGCTACGTCGACCAGCGGGTTGAGGCAAACGCCCGTTGGCAGCCCGTGAAACAAATCGCGTTAAGCGGCGGCGGAGGTCTCAACTGGATGAACCACACGGGCCGGGAAGTGGAAGCCTCCCGGGAGGATATTGCCAAAGCGGGTGCGGAGTTGTCACCCCTTGAAGGGGTCAAGTTCAACGGGGATTATGTTTGGTCCCATCGGGTCGCCTCAAAAAGCGAATACCTGGGGGACTATTGGGATCCCATTGCCGGCAGGTACGCCGAACTGCCAGGTTTGCGCCGCCTGGATGTGGGGGACCGACTTCGTCAGGACCTGACCGTTAAAGGCACCTTGACGCCCTTGAAAACCCTGTTTTTTTCCTGCGCTTGGACAAGCGGCAAGGATAATTTTGAGCCAGGGACCGAGGACCTCACCGGCGGAGTGGTTGGGAATATCAACCAGCAATATGGTTTAACCAACGACGACCATGATTACCTGACCTTTTCCTCCCATTGGGAACCTATAGATGGGTTGGAACTAAACGGCTATGTGGATCAACAGATTTTCAACGACACCATCGTCGACAACTCGACCGGCAATCAGGCGGTCCGCCAGATCGAGGCCAACAACCGGGTTTATAACACCTCGGAAACCTGCACGGCGCTGGCCTTCGACGGAAGTTACGCGATAACGGATAGTTTCTCGGTGAATGGCGGTTGGACCCTGACCTGGTCCAATGGGATCAACGATGTCGTGGATTCGGCTTCCGTCACGGCCGTGACCGATGTTCCGAACACGCAATATCGGATGGAAGACTACAGTCTTGGAATCACCTACAAGATCAACGATACCTGGAGCGTACGCGGAACCTATCTCGTTGAATTTTATGATGAGCAGGATTTCGCGACTGACGGCCTTCAAAACGTTGAAAAGGTTCCCGCCACCGGGGCTTATACGGGATTGTTCCTGGGCATCCAGAACAAACCCTACATCGCCCAGTTGATGGGAATTTCCGTGATGGCCCGACTTTAACCCCCTACCAACCAAAACACCCGGGGATGAAATTCCCCGGGTGTTTTTTTTTGTCAAGGGACAGCTCTCCCTTTTCTTCTTTAATACACTAGCGAATCAAATCCAGGAAACTTTAGAATTACACCAGAGTACTTGGACCAAGCCGCCGCCTTGCCGTGGCATGACCACGGCCCGGGTACAAGGCGAAGCCCCCGGGCATAGCCCGGGGCTTGGCGGCCGGTATCAAAACATCCGGACACTTCCCCTTTTTCTATCCTCATTCAGGCGCCTCGAAATCCCTTTTGAGCTGAATAATATTTCCTTCAAATTATTCCAACGCGGCATCCCACGACGATTTAAGGTTTTTGTCCGGGAATTGGGTTTTCGAAAACGTTATTTCAAGGTCTTCCGGGTTACGGCTCTTTGACCTTGGAATTTTTCAGTCCAGGGTGTTTTCGCGGGATGAAAAAGCGGGCAGGATAAAATCGTAAGGTTGAATAAATTCGAAGGAGACCTCCCAGGCGGTGGCAAGACTTTTCTTGGCTCCGAAAACCTATTATTTAATAACCTGGCCGCCCAAGGACATAGCCTGCGGCGCCAGGACACCCAGGCTACGCTTGCCCCGTCTACCGCCGGGACTCCTTGTGCCCAAGGGCAATTCCCCGCTTCCAGCCGGGGAATTCAAAGCCAAGTCTTTAAAACCGGAATAATTTCGAACACTTGGCGGTTGTAAGAAATTAGGTTTTTACCGACAGGATTTTCCAGAGAGCTTGGAAATTATTTAGGCCGCGATCCACCCGAGGTTGAAAAACCTACCCTGTGGCGGGGGCTGATCCCCGGCTTCCCAGGTTGGGTTTCTTAAACCAGAACATAAAGACCATTCCCGCCACCAGAATGAGCGATCCGGCGTATTTCAGCCACTCCCCCGGGTCACGGGCCACGGACAAAACCGAAAGATAAGCGCCGTTATCCATGGTGTTATAGCTGGCTTGATAGAAAACGTATCCCCCGTGTTTCAGGGGATGATTCATGCAAATGGTTACCGGAGCCGATTCTTCCTTACCCTCCCGCTCCACACCCACCAGGCTCTCGTAGGAGGCCGGCTGGGAAGTTCCAGGATTCATTCCAACATGAAACTTTTTGAGTTTTAAGGTAAAGGGTAACTCCAGTTGTTTTTCACCGTAAGCCAGTGTGAAAATACGCCCCCCTAAACGCGCCGTGGAACTTCCATCAAACCCCAGCCAGCCCTCGCGGGTTCCGGCAATGGTAGCCAGGCGGTAATGGAGGGCGGGATGCGAGGATTGGTGGCGTGGTAAGGGCATTTCCTCATAAACGGTTTCCGGAAGGGCCTGGGGCAGGAATTCGGACAAGGTAAACCGCATATCCGCCCATCCGGTTTCCTCCGGTTGGTTTGCGAGGAGCGCCTTTTCCGGACCCCATTGGTCCCTGTGGCGGATTCGGAAGGACATTCGGCCTTCCGGCTTCAAAAGAATGGCCAGGATATTGGGTCCCAAATCCCTAAGCAGAACCGGATCCCAATGACTGGCCTTTTGCAAAACCACCGCGGCCGGTCCGAGGATTTGCCGGTCCATACCGGGATGGCCCAGGAAAAGCCAAAAATCCTGGTTTGCCATGGATCCTTCTAATTTTAAATGGGCGGCCGCAAGCCCAATTCCCTCCGGGGAGTTCACAGGGCTCCCCTTGATAATCTTGTTGGCATTCGAAAAAAAGCGGTCCAACACAACCGTGACTCCTTCCGCGGGCGTAAAGGTATAAGGATGGTCGGATGAGGGTTTAAACCAGGGAAAAGACAAGGGTCGTGTTTGATAGGGCCGGCTTTCTTCCTGAAAATAAAAGGTCGGCCGGTTTTCGAGAATTTCCGATCCGCCTGACCCCTCGACCATGGAAATCTGGGCGTCCACGCCAAAGGCCCTGGTGGACCAGGAACCCGCCAGAATGGCCAGGATCCCCAAGTGGGCCAGAACGAATCCTGTTTGGTGGCGTTTCCAGGGATAGCGGTTTAGGGCTGACGCCAGAACATTGACGGCCAACAAGAGCAGGAGAAAGCCGAACCAGGGGGAACCATAAACCAGGATTCGGGCCGTCTCGGTGGAATAAACGGACTCCAGCGTCGTGCCTGCGATCAGGGAAAGAATAAGAAAAACCATAAGAACGACAGCAAGGTTTAATGAGGCCAAAAACCTGAAAATAACATTAATTCGTGGCATGGGAACTCCTGGAAAAAGACTTGAAAATCATCCAGGTCATTCTCTGGGGAGTCTCAGTGTTGGAATATGACGGGCGTCATATCGATGTTGGGTCCCTTTGTTTTTTTAGTCCAATTCCTCGTTTCGTAATGGATAAAGATCATAAATTCGTAAGGTTATTTTTTATATTTATGACCAAGGTCATAAAATACTTTATCCCGATTAATTAAACTCAACCAAGATTAAAAGGGGCGATCAAGGTCGCTTTTGTTTTTGACAATAATTCAACGGAAGAGGGGATTTCCCATGAAATTTCAACTTTTTGTCCTGTTCGGTTTAATTTTCTTGGGAGGAATCTTTTTAATACCAGCCTGCAATGTAAACCATAGTCCGGCCGCGCCCCCTGCCCCCTTGACCTTTACCACCACCTTCACCGCAACCAAAACACCAACCAAAACACCAACCATGACCGGAACCTTAACCCAAACGCTTACGGCAACTTCGACGCCAACCAACACACCCACAAAAACCCCCACCATGACCGGAAC
>JAHFCG010000033.1:20608-22370 GCA_023249615.1 candidate division FCPU426 bacterium
CCTTCACCGCAACCAAAACACCAACCAAAACACCAACCATGACCGGAACCTTAACCCAAACGCTTACGGCAACTTCGACGCCAACCAACACACCCACAAAAACCCCCACCATGACCGGAACCCTGCCTCCCACGAACACATTTACCACCACGGCAACCAACACACCCACCAACACACCCACAAAAACCCCCACCCAAACCCCGACCACCACTCCTACCGCGACACCCACCGAAACACCTTCACCTACCCCATAATCCGCTTTTACATCCTCTTAAAAAAAAGAGCCTCTGGGAAAATTCCCAGAGGCTCTTTTTATTTTAAAACATTACAACAAACTAACAAAAATTACTCCTAGCCATGGCTGGAAAATCAGGGCCGGTTTGCCTTCCTCGACTTAAACGCAACGATCACCAGTAAAATTATTTCAAGTCCCACAAAGGTCATCACGTAAGGCAGCCCGCCCTTTGAAAAACCATAGCTGTGAAGACCCACCCCCAGGATAAAGTTCACCCCGTACCAGGCCATGAGGACGCCTAAAAAGGCCCCCACCACGCCGATGATAAAACCCCTTTCCCGAAGCCAACCCGCAAGACGCCCGTGAAGAATGGCCACATAACCCAAAAGGGCGATCAGGGCCCAGGTTTCCTTGGGGTCCCAACCCCAGAATCTTCCCCAGGAATAATTGGCCCAAACACCCCCGAGGATGGTTCCCGCCGCCAGGAGCACCACCCCCACCTGGACGATCCGGTAAAGAAGCTTGGTTTGATTCTGGAGACGTTCCCTGTCGCCGGAATATTTCCAAAGGGTCCAGAGGCACAAATGACCCAGACCCAGGGACAGGAAAAAAGCCCCGTAACTCAGGGTAATCGTGAGCACATGGATGGTCAGCCAAAAATTGCTCCGCAAAACCGGCTCCAAGGGCTGGATGGCGGAGTTCAGGATGGTGGGCACGTTATCCGCCAGGACGAATCCCACCAGGGCCAAAACCGAGCCAGCCGCCACGAATTGCCGGCTCTTGAAAATCATCTCGAAAACAAGGGCAAAAACCGTCATTCCGAAAGTTACCCAGATGAGGGACTCATACATGTTGGAGACGGGCGGCCTTCCGGCGATCAGGCACCGGAGAAGAAAACCATAGGCGCTCATCAGGATACCCATGGCAAAAAGGACCAACCCCGCCTTGTAAAGTTTGGGCAGGTTAAAAAGAAAGGAAACCCCGGTTAATAGAAGGACTCCCAAATTGATCATCCAGGCCAGACGAAAGGGTTTCAGGGAGTTGAAATGGACCTCCCGGGACATTTGAGAGCCGAAGGCCTTTTCGTAATCCTTTCCCCCTATTTGAGTCAAAAGCCCCGAAAGGTTTTGGGAATCCCGGACAAAATCGGGGGCGTTCCCCCGGTCGTAGCTTTGTAAAATCCTGGAAAAGGCAAGAAGGATTTCCCGGGAATTTTCCGGGGCTTTGGATACCTCCTGATGATGGCTCCGTTGAAGATCGCCAAGGGAGGCCCACCGTTGGCCTTGGGGTTCCGGCACCGGGATCAGGCAAAGGGCGTCCCCTGACTCAATTTCTCCCAGCCGCTGGAGACGGCCCATGACCTCCAGGGATTCGGTCTCCATGGCGTTCAAGGTCATCTTTTTTTGTTCTTTGTCGTAACTTGCCCTCGCGAAAATCATGAACTCCTCGTGCCGACTGAGCATTCCCGGGGAAACTCTCTTTTGGTCCCGGGGAACCCCGAGGAGGGAGCGAAGTTCCAGGTTTTCT
>JAHFCG010000147.1 GCA_023249615.1 candidate division FCPU426 bacterium
AAAAGTAAAAGTAAGGAGAGGTTTCGTTTTAAGGACATAACGGGCAAACCTCCGTCACGGGGGAGTTAAAAATAAGTGAAACAGGCATTACGTCCGGATTTGAGATCGGAAAAAGGGAGGGATCGTTGGCCGCGGCCCTTCGGATCTGGTTGGGCGTAATTCTTTCGGGAAGCAGGGTCCTCATACGGTTTTCAAGATCAGGGGCAAAGGTGTTCCAATCGAGCCCGTAATAAGCCACGATCTCGTCCCAACCCATGGTGAGACGGAGGGTCATGATTTCCGCGGGTGTGCAGCCGCAGGTAGCCCCAATTCTCATCAGCAAGTAGGAAGTCGTGGGATCCAGATTCAACTGCCGGCATTGTTGGATAAAGAGGATGGTGCAGCCGAACGCCCCGGCGCAGGCCCCTTCGCTGTTGATGTAAATCATGGTAATCGGGCCCGAGGGCGTCGGGGAAAAGGTGGGCGAAGGTGTGGGCGTATTGGTTACAACCGGGGAGAGGGCGCCGCAAGTAAAGGGACCCGGGTCGCCGGTGAGGCCGTCCCTTTGTCCAAAACCCAGCATGCCCGCCGTTCCAAAATTAATCCGGACTTGTAAGACACCATTGCTGACAGGGGGCAGATAAAGGTACGGCTCGGTTTGGGCCGCGATTCCACCCTGGGCCCATTGTCCGCCCTCGGAAAGCAGCGAACCATCGGGATTAAAGTAAAGGAAATCACCCCAGTATTGGTCCCCGATATTCCCACGGTCGGTAGAGGCGGAGCAGGCGCCAACGGCATCCCCTTCCATAATTCCGGTTCCGCCTAGCAGATTCGTGTTGCTGACTGGTTGCCCACCGGTGGTTTCAAAAGCGTACCAGGCGTAAGCCGTCTGGGTGGCGGGGGCGCCGGCATTGACCGGCGGAACGGCTGTCCCCAAATCATTCACCTGGTAAAACAAAACGGTAATTTGGCGTAGATTGCCAACCGAATCAACAACCGATTTACTCGTTGTGCAGGCCGGGATTATTCCCTGATTCCAGGCGTAAGTGGTGACTCCAGTGGTTTGCGCCCCAACCAAAGTTACCCCGCTCATCATTAGGGGGACCGCATGGTTGGGCAAGGCGTGAGTGGCCGCGTCGACATAGGGATCAAATACATCCACTTGTTGCATGGCGTTTCCGCCTTGATAGGGGATGAGTTGAATCGAGGCCCCATTGAGCCCCCCGGAAGCCATAAAGGGAAGGACGGGATTTGCACCAGTTCCCAATTGCAAAATTCCCCCCGGCATATCAGCCCTTTGGGTGGAATCGAGGTTACCGTAAAAACTGACCGGAGCCCAGGCTCCACAATTGAACGTCGCGGCGATGGTGGGCGTAATGGTCCAGGTATTGGTTGGGGTCCAGGTGGGGGTTCTGGTGGGGGTATTGGTCGGGGTTGATGGATTTGGAGTGAAGGTTAAAATCTGCGTGGGCCCCGCCGCGCAAGTGTTGATGCCGGCGCCTATCACTCCCTGTCCCGTCGTGGAAACAGGCTGGCCGGAGGGAAAGCCGTTGGGCATGGCGCCTGGTCCGATGACCACCTTGGCGGAGGATCCGAGCGGCGGGTAAATAACCAGTGAGGTCGTACTGGTGGCCGCCAACCAATAGGTTCCGGCGGGCAGAGTCAGCCCCGCGGGATTTCCGCTTCCCATGGGGGCTTGCAGGAAAATGGTGTTATTCCCCGCCGACATGGAAAAAGTCACGGCGGACGCCCAGATGAGATTACCCGGATAATTTCCATTGTCGGCGTAAATCCCCAGCGAGACATTCGGATTCGCGAAAGTCAGATAAATTGTCAGGTAATTCAACTGGAATGGCTGGGTCACGACGTATTGCTGGCAGATGGTTCCGTTGATGGAAACTGGACCGGCGGCGGGGGTTGGGGATTCGCCAAAGAAGGCCTGGGTCTGGCAGATCGTCGCGGTAATGGTGATGGTGTTGGTCGGGGTAAAGGTAACGGTTGGCGTAAAAGTAGAAGTGAAGGTGGACGTAAACGTCGGGGTGGCCACCGTCGCGGTAATTGTGATGGTATTGGTCACAGTTGGCGTGGCGGTGTTGGTGGCTATAAAAGTGAGTGTATTCGTGGGTGTGAGAGTGGGAGTCCGCGTGGCGGAATTGGTGGGGGTATTGGTTGCGGTTCTAGTCGGTGAATTGGTGGGTGTGTTGGTGGGGGTATTTTGCGCCCAAAGGCTGGACGCGCTTATCACCATCAATCCGGTGGCCATCAAAAGAAGAGCGAAAATCTTTTTCACAAGAAAACTCGCTTATAACGGAGGATGAGATTCCCTAATCACCCTAATAGACGGGGATGGACCGGTTTTATTCCACCCTTCGGGATAATAATTTCAAATCCCTGCATTTCCCTTATTTTTCAACGTTTCCTGCCTGGCCAAAGCCTGCCACCCGCCGGAAACCGAACCCAAAAACTTTAGGTATTTTTTAAAAGGCATCATCCATGCCAAGAACAAAAGAGACTTATTTTTAAGCTTTTATTCTCTTTCAGTCCAGAAGGGAAACTTTGAATTCTTGTTCAAAATTTGGCATTTCATCGGAAACCCGCCGATTTTATTTTAAAAATAAAAAGGCGCGCCGGGAAGGGCGCGCCTTAAAACCCCAGGAGAGAGGTTGGTAATAAAAAGTTAAAAAGCACGGGCAGTTTCGAGTAACCAGGCGGCTTCAGCCGCGCAGCTTCCGAGGAAAATAACGCCCCAACCCACCGACCACCTTCTGGAAATCAATCTCCTATTTTTCATAATCCACCTCCGCTACATCCTTTAGCGGTCTACAGTTTATAGACGGGGAAACGGGGATTTAGTGCAAAGAAACTTCAAACCACAGGATAAACCTAGACCAAACCTCTTTAGCCACAGATGTCCCGCAATTCTTTTTTAAGGAATATTAAGAGGTGATTTACGGGACTATGCCGCTCTTCATTTTTTATCTAATAGAGGAGCGGCATGCATGGGATACATGGGATGGCGAAAACAAGCCTAAAACCAGGGTATTGTTTGGTAAAAATTATTAGCTCTATCCATTTGTATATCGGGAGAAAAAAATTGGTTTTCATCCCATGAATCCCATGCATCTGTGGCAAAAATGAATTTCGTTTAGGTCCTAGGGTGTCTGTTCCGGCACGGATGCCCTTAAGGGTACAGTTTGGGTTCGCAACTTCAACTCCGCCGGGGCCAATCCCTTCCCCGTTGCCTTGAGGGTTATCTCCCCCGCCTGTTTTCCCGATTGAACAATGACCTGGGCCAGGCCTGAAAAGAGACTTCGCTTCCATGGGGACGCCGGTATCACGGTTCGGATGGCGCCGGGATGCTGGTTTAGCTCTTCCCATTTATGCCGGCGCAGCAATTCCGGTCCCGCGACCGCGTAAACATTTCGCCCCGCTTTCAGAATGTCCTTGGGCAAGGGATACCCCTTCACGGGATCATCCCGCTTGATCCCCTGGGTGATCAAATGTCCGTTCACGTAAACCGATTGTTCCTCCACCAGGCCCTTGGGATACAAAATGATTTCACTGAAATCCTCCAGCCTGCCCAGCGAGAAACTGCCCCGTACCACCCGGTTGGCGGGCTTATCCTTCGAGACATTGCCCTGGTCATCCACCCTGCCGCTGAAAAGCGCCGGCCATTTGGAATCATCCTGGCCCGGTTCGGCTTCCTTGGGATTTTCGAGCGAAACCCCGTCCTTCATTCTTAAATTATCAATCTTGACCGAAGCGACCGTCTCAACCACCCGGTCCGCTTCATGACAGGTGGGATCGCCGTTGCCAACGCCGATAATTTTTCCGGGACCTGAGAGCGAAAACCGTATTTCATTCCCCGCCGTGGGCACCGCGCGGCCCTTTTCGTCCTTTACCTCCACCGTCACGACGGATATATCCTCGCCGTCCGCCTTGAGGGCGGACCGGTCGGGGGTCAGGGCTATGGCGGAAGGATCAGAGGTTGTCTCCACCGTTGTTTGTTTGACTTCCTTCCCATCTTTATAACCAATCGCCAGCAAAGCTCCCTGTTCATAGGGGACAAACCATTCCAAATGGGAATTAACCGGCATAGTCCTTTTCCCCAGGTTCTTGCCGTTCAGGTAAAGCACCACCTCGTCGCAATTACTCCTCACCCAAACCTGGATGTTCTTCCCTTCTTTCCCCTTCCAGTTCCAATGGGGAGTAATAAAAAGCGTGGGTTCGTTACCCCACCAAGTCTTCAGATAGTAATAAGCGTCTTTGGGAAATCCGCACAGATCCTGGGTGGCGTACTGGGAGCTGATGGCCGGCCACCGGAAGGGATTTTCCTCGCCCCGATAGTCAAAACCCGTCCAAAGAAACAACCCCGCGAGGAAAGGCCGGGCCATGTAATATTTCCAAACCTTCTCGATGCCTTCCCCTCCCGTTCGGTCGGTGGGAGCCTCGTGTCCGTAGTCCTTTCCGTCCTTGTATTTATTCTCATCCTCAAAAATTCCCCGGGTGTGATGGGTGGTGGATTCCTCCGTGGAAAAACTTGCCCGGGTTGGATACTTGGCGTGGTATTCATCGACATTTCCGTGCTCCAGATAATTAAAGCCCATGACGTCGATGGGAATCGAGATTCCGTTTCCCCATCCCCCGGAAATCGCGCAGGTGATCCGGCGGGTCGGGTCCAGGCGTTTCACAAAATCCTGCATCGGCGGGGTAATCTGCTCGCCCCTCACGTTGCCCTCAATGCCCCATTCCTCGTTGCCCAGGGACCAGGCAAAAACGCAGGGATGATTGCGGTCGCGAACGACCAGGCGCTTGAGGCTTTCCAACAGTTCCGGGGAAGTTCCCATCAAGCGGTTCTCGTCCAGCACCAGCATTCCCAACCGGTCGCAGGCGTCCAAAAGTTCCGGCGTCGGGGGGTTGTGGGAGGTGCGGTAGGCGTTACAGCCCATTTCCTTGAGGCGCTTGACCCGAAATTCCTGAAGGGCGTCCGGCATGGCGGCCCCGACTCCGGCGTGATCCTGGTGATTACAGGTTCCTTTTAATTCCACATGCTTGCCGTTGAGGAAAAAACCCTTGTTGGCGTCAAAAGTCATGGTTCGAATGCCGAAAGGCGTCTCGGTTTGGTCGACAACCTTGGCACCGGACTTCACTGTGGTAACCAGTTTATAGAGGTAAGGATTTTCCAGGTCCCAGAGTTTGGGATTCAGGACTTTAATCCTAGTCGGGAATTCCTTGGTAGTTCCCGGCGCCAAAGAAAGTTTCGGCAGTAATCCCCTGCCAATGACTTTTCCCCCGGCATCCAGAATGGTTTGATCGATTGAAAAGGAGACATTTCCGGTTCCCTCATCCGTCAAGCTGGCCCTGGCCGTAACGACGGCGGAACCTTTACCGACCTCGGAGGAAACAAAAGACCCGTGGTAATCCATGTGCAGGGGCGATGTTTTGGTGAGCCAGACGTGGCGGTAAATGCCGGCGCCTTCGTAAAACCAGCCTTCTTCCATCGATGCGTCCACCCGCACAACCACCGTATTGTTTCCGCCCCAGTTCAAGACATCCGTGATGTCATAGCGGAAATTGTCGTACCCGCTTTGTTCCCGGCCCATGTAAAAACCGTTGACCCAAACCACGGAATCACGGAACACGCCGTCGAATTCGACGCTGATCCGCCGTCCCATATCGCTCTTGGGGATGAAGAAACTTTTCCGGTACCAGCCGATGCTTCCCTCCGGAGAGCGCCAACCGACGCCCTTGTACCCGTGGCTGAAATCACCATGGTCCTCAAAGGGCATTTCCACGGCCCAGTCATGGGGAAGATCGAGCAGACGCCAGGCCCGGTCATCGAATTTTGGATCGGCGGGGCCGTCGCCGAAACCCGCCTTGGCGAAGTAGGAGAAGTACCCGGTCGCGTGGCCGAAATCCTTTTGGGGATCGGAGGGGTGGCCGAAGGCGAACCGCCAACCGCTATCCATGAGGAGATGTTCCCGAACAGTCGAAACAGGTTGGGCTTTAACTGAACCGGTTACAAATAAGGTCATAATAAAAAGAAATAATTTTTTTCTCATAGGAAATTTCCTCTCAAGGGTAAATCCGACTTTTCATGAATCAAAAACAGGGCCTTAGCATAAGCTAAGACGGCTTTAGTAGGAACCCGGAAGAAATGGCTCCCCCTCGTGGACACAAATACACGCTGAATTTATGGAAGAATCAAACAGCCTGGTAAATGTGGACTTCTTTCTTCAGGCGGGATGCAAGATGATCGGCTTCTTGGTCTAACTCATAATCCATTTGCAGACCAAGCCAAAATTGAGGGGACATATTGAAATATCTGGCCAAACGCAAAGCCGTGTCGGCGGTAACACCTCTTTTCATTTGGACAATCTCATTAATGCGGCGAGGAGGAACTCCTAAATCTTGACCCAGCCTGTTTTGGCTGATTCCCATCGGTTTTAGAAACTCTTCCTGAAGCACTTCGCCTGGATGAAGTGGCGGTATTTTTGAACTTTTCATGTTTTCCTCCTAGTGATAATCCACAATTTCAACATTGAATGCGTCCCCTGCGCGCCATTCAAAACAAATACGCCACTGGTCATTGATCCGAATACCATGCTGCCCTTTCCGGTTCCCATATAAGACCTCCAATCGGTTTGCGGGTGGAACCCGCAAGTCGTTCAAATTGACAGCCCTGTTTAACATGCGGAGCTTCCGGAATGCCACACTTTGAATGTCGTGGGGGAGCCGGTGGGAAAAAGTCCGATTAAAAACCAGTTCGGTCTCTTTTCCCTTGAAGTTCCGGATCATGTATCAAGGGTATAACGGGTAGCGTTATACGTCAAGATCATTGAGATGCGTGAGAGATTTTGAAGAATTTTTAGACACTTTCGGAGATGAACGACGAACAAAGGGAGTGGAAGTAGTGCCCCTTCGTAAATAAACCTCGAACTTTTGTCCCGTGGTTCAGGGAGGGGCTTGGCCGGGAAGTTTCAGTTCCTTCAGCGCCCGATTGAGATGTGGATCGATGGACTTGGAACAGTCCCCCTCCGGCCTCTC
>JAHFCG010000148.1 GCA_023249615.1 candidate division FCPU426 bacterium
CCGACGGCTACTCCAACCTTTACCCGAACTCCCCGACAAAGGCCCACTTCGACCGATACTCCGGTTCCCATCGTTAGGAAACCAAGGGCCACCCCAACGGTCATCCGGCGGGTTAAAAAGACAGTTCGACCGACCTTCACCCCGGTTCCCTATATACCCCAAGAAACGCCGACTCCCACCCGTCGTAAGGCATGGCCAACCCCCACCTTGATTCCCCGGGTAAGACCGACCGCCACATCTACTGAAATTCCGGAGATGGTGGAATCTCTGCCCCAGACGATTGTGTTCGTGGTTCCGCCGGTTAATATTCTGGTGAATTTCGCGGACGGGCCGGGAAAATACAAACTTGAAATCGTGGATAATCTGGGAAACCATTTGCGGACCCTGTTTGACAAGCGGGTTTTGGGCGCGAAGGAAGCCTGGCTTTCCTGGGATGGAAATAATGATGAGGGAAGGTTGATGCGTTACGGCCACTACTCCGCGGTTTTCTCCAAGGATGAAAAGGTGCTCAGGCACATTGCCCTTGAGTGGATTCCTCCTGATCACTAAAGCAAAATCAAGGACAACATTGTTTAGCCACGGATGCATGGGATTCATGGGATAAGAAAAAAATATTTTTAATTATGAAAAGAAATCGAATAATCCGGCAAGTCTGAGATATAAATTTTTTTCACAGAATAAGAGGATTCACACAAATACATCGGTTAAGATTTGGGTGTTTTTTCCATCCCATGAATCCCATGCATCTGTGGCAAAGAGAATATTTTGGTTTGGAGGGGTTGATGCGAAGTTCACAATTAATGAGCCGCTCCGACACCGGTCTTTTGGTCATCGACGTCCAGGGCAAGCTCATGGAAAAGATCCCCGGCAAAGAGGGAATCATCGCCCGAATAAGCCTTTTGATTGAGGGTGCCAAGATTCTGGGGGTTCCGATCCAAACCACCGAACAATATCCCAAGGGTTTGGGGCCAACCGTCCCTGAATTGGTGGCAAGTCTTCCAAAGCCGTTGGAAAAGCTCTCCTTCAGCTGTGCCGCTGTTCCAGAGGTTACCGCCTTCTTTCAAACCAAAAACATCAAAAAAATCCTTCTGGCCGGCGTGGAAACCCATGTCTGCGTCATGCAAACGGGCCTGGATCTGACGGCCCAGGGTTTTCAGGTTTATCTGGCGGTTGACGGCACGGGAAGCCGGAATGAATTGGACAGGGATCTGGGGCTCAGAAGAATGGAAAAAGCAGGGGTGGTTTTAACAACTTCCGAGGCGGCCCTGTTCGAGTGGACGGAAAAGGCAGGCACACCGGAGTTCAAACAGATATCAAATTTAATTAAAGGGTAGGGGTGATGGTAAAGATCGGATTCGCTCTTGAATTTATTTTTCCCATTGAACCGGGTAATCCTCCACTTTTCCCTCTGTTATTTCCCAAAGATTGTTAAATCGTTTTAGCGTGTTTTGCTATAATTACAGCCACTCATTTCAGGGGAGGAAAAGATGAAAAAATTCGGATGGCTGATGGTCTTGATGGCACTGACCGCCGCGATCGCGGTGAGCGGGGGTTGCGCGAAAAAGTCTGGCGGTGTGGTGCTTCATTGCCTGGGTTGGGGAGGGGTCGAGGAAGCCCAGATCATTCAAAAGGCCGTGGATGAATTCAAAAAGGTTCATCCAGGGGTTGAGGTTCAATTGGACCGGGTTCCTTACGGGGACTACGTTACCAAAGTTCTCACCCAATTCGCGGCCAACATGGCCCCTGACGTCATGTGCGTCAACGCCGAACAAATGGTTTCCTTTTCCTCCCGGGATATTTTCGTGGATTTGAAACCCTTCGTGGACAAGGACCCCTCGCTCAAGTTGACGGATTTTTACCCTGAGGCCATCGACCACTATACCTATAACGGGTTGTTGACGGCCCTGCCCCGCGACATCGCCCCGGTGGCGGTGGTTTACTACAACAAGCAGAAATTCGATGATGCCGGAGTGCCCTACCCCAAGGATAACTGGACCTACAAGGATTTCCTGGCCACCGCCCAGAAGCTCACTAAAAAAGGACCCGATGGAAAGTTCAACCAATATGGATTCGTGGACGATTATCCCAACTGGTGGGCCTGGGTAAACGCCTTCGGGGGATCCTGGGTGGATAATGAAAAAAAACCGACCCGCTGCGTTCTGGACGGCCCCTCGGCCGTCGCGGGAATCCAATTCCGGTCCGACCTTATCCATAAATATCATGTCGCGCCAGCTCCCAGCCTCATGGCGGCCATGGGTGGGATGGATTATTCCGACCTTTTCGTCAACGGCACCGCGGCCATGTTCCATACGGGCATTTGGCTGACCCCCAAATTCCGCCAGATCAAGAATTTCGGATGGGATACGGTGGAGTTCCCCACAGGGCCGAAGGGCCACCGGGGTTTCCCCTTAAGCGCCGCGGGTTACGCCATCGTGAAAAACGGGAAAAACATGGACCTCTCCTACGAATTGGTGAAATTTCTCGCGGGGGAAGTGGGCCAAAAATACATGGCCGCCACGGGATTGACCCAGCCCGCCATCAAGGCCCTGGCCAAGTCGCCTGTCTTTCTGGATGGGCAGGATCCCAAGTCCAAGGGCTTCCTGGTGGACGCGGTAAAGAACGGCCGTTATTGGCCGGTGGACCCCAACGTCAACGAATGGAAGGCCATGGTGGATTCCGCGATGGACCGGGTTTGGAACGACAACGCCGATGTGGGGAAAGCCCTGGCGAAGGTAACGAAAGATATTAATTCCAAATTTTTCAAGAAATAAAAAACATTGAACCACGAAGGCACTAAGGCCGCGAAGTAAGGCCAAAACATTTTTGGATCCTGGTTTTACTTTGTGAACTTCGTGCACTTTGTGGTTAAGGGATTGCCGATGATCGCGTTATTTAACGAACCCAACTTTCCCACCCTCGGCACAGCTGTGATGCCGTTGCCGGCCTTGAAAAAAGCCCTTTTGACCGCGGGCCCGGTTGTTTCCATCGGCCTGGACCGTTTTTCAGAATTGACCCCGGGGAAATTCGACCTTCTTGTTCTCCCTTATGGTTCAGCCTTTCCCAAGGAAGGTTGGGACGACCTTTTTGAATATTTAAAGCTGGGAGGCAACCTTCTCGTTTTGGGCGGGAGGCCTTTTGAGGTTCCGGTGGTTCGGGCCGGAAAAAAATGGATACCGGAAGTTCCACAAACCGCCTATCATCAGGCCCTTAATATTGAACAGCTCAACACGGTTCCCCTCAGGCGGGTGGTAAAGCATCAGGGCGCGCTGGGTTTTTCCCTCCTGGATGATGTCACCCTTCCTCCCCTTGAGGCTCATTCCCTCATGGTACGGTTGACGGAAATCGACAATGAAAACCGATGCGGAGCCATTGGGCCGCTGGATTCTGAAATTAAACCGTTGATGTGGGGAATGGACCCGCAGGACCGCCGTGTTTCCTGTCCCGCCGTGATGCTGGACCGTTACCAGGGGCCTCACGCGGGGGGACGCTGGGTTTTTGTTCCCGCCCAACTGCCCCATTGGAACGCGGCGATCGAGAAAATGGTTTCCCGTTTGGCTCTTCTGGCTCAAACGGGTTCCCTGCAGGTTACTCTCCGCCCTTCCCTTGCCTGTTACCAACCAGGTGCCCAGCCCCAGGTGAACCTTTGGATAAGGGGCCACGAGAAACAGGACCGCCAGGTTCAGGTGGATTACCGGGTTTCCCTGGACGGCGAGAAGGTTTATTCCCAAACCATCCGGGTGGATCTTCAAAGAGCGTCCCATTACCAAACCTTCGCCCTGCCGGTAACCGTTGAGCCAGGCCTCTACAAAATCGAGGGTGAGGTTTCCGTTAACGGAAAGCATAGCCACGGTTTCCAGCAGGCTTTTTGGGGCTGGGACGAGAATCTTGTCCGTTCCTCCAGTGTGATAGAGGTAAAGGGAAGCCGGTTTTTAAAAAATGGAAAGTCCCTGGCGGTCGCCGGAACCACCTATATGTCCGGGGACGTTTCACGGAAATTTCTTTGGCTTCCGAATCCCGCAGTTTGGGACGAGGACATGGGTGAAATGGCCGCGTCCGGACTCAATATGATCCGAACCGGCGTTTGGGCGGACCACCGGCAGGTGGTTTTGGACGCCGGCAACACCAGGGAGGATGTCCTTTGCGCCATGGACGCCTTCGTCCTGACCTGTCTCAAGAATGATCTCATCCTGACCTTTAACTTCTTCTCCTTCATTCCCGACAATTGGCCGTCGGATCATCCCTATCTGGATCCCCGGGCCATTACCCAGCAGAGGGAATATATGCTTTCCCTCATCCGCCGGTACGCCCATATTCCCTCTGTCATGTGGGATTTCATCAACGAACCTTCCATGTGCAATCCGGAAAAACTTTGGAAGACCAGACCCCTGCCCGGCAAACGGGAAAAGAAAGCCTTTGTGGAGTATTTGAAAAAGACTCATGCGGATCTTGAAACCCTTCGGGTCCGCTGGAACATGACCCCGGAGGAACTTTGCTCCTGGGAGCAGGTGGAACTGCCGGTTGAGAATGATTTCGCGGAACCCTGGGCTCCCCAAAATGGGATCACCTACGCCGGAAAAGCCTATGACTACAACCGTTTCACCCAGGAACTTTTCGCGAACTGGGTTTCCGGCCACCTGAAGGTTTTGAAGGAAGCCACGACCCAGCTTTTTTGCGTGGGTCAGGATGAGGGCGGGGTGGCGGGACAAAGACCGAATAACCATCAGTTCCACGAGGGGCTGGATTACACCTGTAACCATACCTGGTGGGAAACGGAAGACCTTGTCACCGGCGTCATGGCCTCGAGGGTAAAGGGGAAGCCTTTTCTGGCGCAGGAAACCGGGATTATGTTTACCGACAACATCAATCGGGCGAAACGCCGCACGGAAGAACAGGCGGGGTTGTTGTTCGAGCGCAAATTGGCCGCCAGCTTTATGGGGGGCAACGGGTTTATCCAGTGGTGTTGGAATATCAACCAGTACATGAGCGACCGCAATGAGGTGGAAATCGGGGCTTGGAGGGCGGACAAGACCGCGAGGCCGGAGGCCATGGTGCTTCGAGCCTTTGGGGAATTTCTTAAAAAAGCCCAGGAGTATATTGGTGAGGAACCGTCTGAGGCGGTGATCGCGGTGGTGGAATCCTTCAGCGGGACCCTTTCCAGTAAATCCCACACAGCAGCCTCGCAACGCGCCTCTCACCGCGCCCTCGCGGCCCTTCGCCTGCCTTTCCACACCCTGGCGGATCATGAATTCAACAAACTAACTGGTGAAAAAATTATCCTCCTGCCCTCCGTCAAACGGATGGATCCAAAACTATTGCTGGAGTGGACCAAAGCCGCCAAGGGAAGGGTACTCTGGGTGTCGGGGCCTGTCGCCCAGGACGGTTGGGGGTTGGCGACCGAGGGACTTTCCTCCCTTGGAATCAAGGAAAGGCGAATTGAAGTAAATCCCGAGGAAACCTTGCGCTTAAAGGGCGGGGAGCTGGGTCTGAATTACTCGAACCATAAACCCCTGATCGTCGACAAGGATTTGAGCCTGGCTCCCAAAATCCACCATTTCAACAAAAACAAAACCTCCCTTTATTATTCGCCCCTTCCCGTGGAGGCCAACGACCAAAGGACCCCTGTTGAGGCCATGTACCGTGAAATGGCGGCAACGGGCAAGGTGAAACCCTATTGTGAGATGAAGGGCGCGTCTCAATGGGAAGTGACCGTTCTGCCGAGACACTACTCCAAGACAGCTTTTTACATCGCCTTCAACGAGGGCTCGGAAGACCGAAAAATTTTAATCAAGGACTCCAAATTTGGTTTCAAAAGCGGTTTAACGGTTTCATCAGGACGTGCCGCCTTGGCCGTCTTTGACGCGAAGGGTAAAATTCTCGCTTCTTATTCCGGCCCCGCTTTTTAATTTACTAAAACTTTAGTAAAGTAACCCCGCCACACCTCTTTTCACCACCAAGGGCACCAAGGTCACCAAGACGGATTAAAATTAAAACCTTTTATGTGGTTAAGACTTAACCCCTAAATATTTTGTCTTTCTTGGTGAAATTGATGGTAAACAAATTATTTTTAAGGAGCCGTTATGAGTTCCCATCCCACCATCAAGGACGTCGCGAAAAAAGCGGGCGTTTCCATCACCACCGTTTCCTTCGTACTGAACAACCGCACGGACGTGGTCATCAGCGAAGAGGTTAAAAAGCGGGTGCTGAAGGTCGCCAAGGAAATGGACTATCACCCCAGCGCCATGGCGGCTGGGCTCGCGGGGAAACGCACGCGAAATCTCGGGGTCATTTTTTACCAGGAAGACAAGATCATCTCCAACCAGTTTTATTCCTTCGTCATTGAGGGAATCGTGAAGGAAACCATTGATAAGGGGTTTAACCTCTTTTTCTCCTACCTGGAAGCGGCCTACGACGGCTACCAAAGCCTTCCGAAAATTATCCGCGAAAAAAACGTGGATGGAGTGCTTTTGATGGGACGTACCGATCCCAAGATGGTGAACGATATCAAGGATAGAAGGATCTCGGTGGTGGCCATCGACAATTATCCCCTGCTCAAGGGGATCGACACGATTCAGATGGACAACAAACAGGGCGCGATCGTGGCGGTGGAGCATTTGATTCAGTTGGGCCACAAGAATATCGGCCTTTTAACCGTCACCGGCAGGCCAAGTATTGATGAACGAATTGAAGGCTGGAAAGCGGCTCATTTCAAGAACAACCTGACCCTGAATAAGGATTTCGTTTTTGAGGCTGACGCCTTGACCTTTTGGGCCGGGTACGAAAAGACAAAGGAAGTTTTAAAGAAAAACAAAAAAATCACCGCGCTTTTTTGCGTGAATGATGAAATGGCGGCGGGGGCCCTAAGGGCGGCGCGTGAGGTTGGCCGAAAGGTTCCGGCGGACCTGAGCGTGGTAGGATTTGACAACATTACCATGAGCAATTACACCGACCCGCCACTGACTACGGTTTCCGCGGCCAAGGAGTTCATGGGCAAACTGGC
>JAHFCG010000149.1 GCA_023249615.1 candidate division FCPU426 bacterium
CTGTATACCCGAACCCTTTGCCACGATCCGGAGAACCAATGGAAATTTTCCCAATGGACTCCCGACGCGGTTGTGGTCCACCTCGGAAGCAATGATTTTTCCAGCGAACCCCACGCCGACCCTAAGGACTACATCAAAAACTATATTCAGCTTCTGAAAACCATCCGCTCGAATTATCCCCAGGCTTCACTCTATTGCATTTGTCCCACGGGCTGGCCCAACTTTAGTCCCCACGTTCAGGAGGTGGTCAAAAAGAGGAATGATTCAGGAGACGCGAAGGTTTACTTTGTTGGCTATCCCAACACCCCCGAAAATGAACTCGGCTGTGATTACCACCCTAATGTCGCGGCCCACCGAAAAATCGCCGCCATCCTGGTTCCGGTCATGAAAAAAACGCTGGGCTGGTAGGGTGGGGGAAAGTTTTTTTCTGCCTTTGTAGGGGCGTGATTTATCACGCCCTGAATTTCAGGTTTCGTAGGGGCAAGGCATGCCTTGCCCCTACCCAAGGCAAAAAAACCATCCAAACGCTTTCCACCCAAGGGCGGGGGGTTTTTTCAGAACCGGCTGTCGAACACGATCCCGTTTTTCACCTTGAAATAAGCCCCAAAACCCTTGGAAATCCGGTCCCGCATCAGGTAATTATTGAACCTCATGTCCCAGCAAAAAACCTCGACGGAGCCGTCGGGCTGCTGTTTTTCCTCCCACATGGGCACCCGCGCGAACCAGAAAAATATTTTTCCCCGGTCCGAATCCATCGCGGCCAGGACATTTCTCGACTTAACCGGTTCCTTATATTCTTCCCAAGCCAGGGGCTGCAGGGCCCGCAGAAAATCCACCCGCGCGTTCTTCACCAAACCATCTCCGCGGTCAAAGACCGACCAGCGAAAGGGAGAAAAAGGCTGGGGAAAGGCCACCCGCCAGGTTTGAGGCCTGTCCTCTTCGGCGATTTTCAGGGCCTGATGGTGGTTAAAAGCCGCCATGCCGTGGTAAAGAAGGGCGGCGCAAATTCCCAGAGAGCAAATGGAAACCCGGCGTTGTTTGTAAAGAAAACTTAGGGAAACGGGGATGGCCAGCAGAAACCAATACCAGGGATCAACAATAAAAAGATGGTCCAAGGCGAAACGGGTTTTGTCGGGCCACAGAAGCATGGTGCCCCAGGTGGTGCACCAATCCAAAAACATGTGGGAAGTCACCCCCAGCAAGGCCATGACCCAAAGTGCCGTGAAAGTCGCCCTGTCCCCCGTCTTGCGGAAAACCCACCAGGCGGCCCAGGCCGCGAGCATTGCCGCCGGTCCCATTCCCATTAACGAATGGGTGAAACCCCGGTGTTCGGTGATATAAAAATCCCGGCCGAAGAGGCTTAACAGGATATCCAAATCAGGATCGACCGCCCCCAGCACACAGGCCAACAACAATCCCCTCTTCCTGGAGGGATTGGTTCGGGCTATCAAGGTACCGGCAAGCGAATGGGCGAGTGGATCCATATCGTTATTCTAACCGAAGACCAACAAAAAGCTTTCACCTTGAAAAAATCGAAAAGCCATTTAGCCCCAGATGCATGGGATTCATGGGATCGAGGCAAATAAGTCAAAAGCAAACCCTATCATCGCGTGCCGATTCCATGATTAAAGAATTTTAATACCATCAAATGCATCCCATTCATCTGTGGCAAAAAAAATGTGTTTTGTTGGTTTCTTCGTGGCTTTTTGTTTGGGGAGTTAGGCTGGGTCGCCTTGGAAAAGAACCTGAAGGTCGGGCGACTCATAGGCCTGGATGACCTGATCGCTTCCCGCCCGGCAAACCCAGGAGGCTGGTTTTAAAAAACCCATATTCCGCAGTTGGTCCGGGCTGTAAGGCCCCTCCCAATGGTTGTGTTCCTCGTGGTAGACCATGAAGGCCGGACCATGAGCTTGCGAATCAGGCAACGGCGAAAGCTGGAAGGAATCCATGTACCCGGGTTTTTCCGGCATAAGATCCGGTCTCAAATCGACTTTTTTGGTTAACTCGGCGAAACCCATGGGATCGAGGGAAAGATCCCTGAAAAGTTTGGAGTTTATTCCCTTTCCATCCTTCGGCTTGGGTTTCGGTTCAGGGGCCTTGGCTTCCTCGGGGGCGGTGATCTTCTCTTCCGCCGGCGCGGGGGCGGGGTTTTCTTTTTCTTTCTCCTCCTCCTGGGCCTTGAGTTTTCGTATTGCCTCCCCCAGCTGTTTGATTTTCGCCTTTTCGGGCGCCGGCTTGGCCATTTCATGTTCCAACTCGATGCGCTTTAAATGAAGTGGAAATGATTTTCGAATAATCTTAAAACACCTTTCCACCTCCGGATCCACCGGATTCAACTGAAGGGTCATGAGGTTCAGGGCGATGGAATAGGCCAATTCCGTGTTTTCGGATTTGAGGTCGGGATTCTCCACCACATAATCATTGAAGCGCTGGATCGCGTAGAGATAAACCTGGTAGGCCTTACGGGTATCCCTGTCCTCCTGGTAATATTTTCCAACCAGGTAATGACACTGAAGGTCGAAGGATTCAGCGCGGGCGATGTTTTCAAACATCCCCAAGGCCTCGGTGATGTGATCCTTGATGGTCTCGTGTTTGGTAAAACGGTTCAGCAGGCAGAACTTGATGAACTGGGCCTTGAGAATGTAGTCGCCCGGATTCGCCGACATGGCTTTTTTGAATTTTTTGTAATCAGCGGAATAATTGGAGTTTTTTCCGAAAAGTTTAAACGCCATGGTTGCCTTCCTTGGAATTCATTTTAACTTAAAAATTTAAGGTTGGAGTTAAAACCATTTCCATGGCATGAAAATTCTCAATAAAAACGGGGGCTTGGGGGAAGGTTTCACCGCCGGGGTTTCAACAAAACTTATATTCGCCGGGGATTTTTCCGAAACCGCTTCGGCGGCGGGAGTCACGGCGCTTTTTTCAGCCGCGGGCTTCGCGGGGCCGGCTTCCATGGAGCCCGACCGGCCGCCTTTTCCCGTCGTGGTTTTCCCGAACCCTTTTTGGACAGCCTGATCCACCGTCGGGAAGGATTTTAAAATGGAGTCAAATTCAAGAAGTTCGTAGGCATCCACCACCTCAGGGCTCATCGCGGCGAGAAACAGGTTACCCTTTTGACTCCGGATCCTCTTGATTTCCCCGACAAAAATGCCCCAGCCGGCGCTGCTGATGTAGGTGGTCTCCTGCAGGTCGACGATCAGGTTGTATTTTTTCTCGCCCAGGACCGTTTGGAAAGTCCGCTCGAATTCAGGAGCGGTATTGGTATCAATGAAACCCTTCACCGAGAGCAAAGTAATATCTTTGTGCTGGGAATGGGGGGAAGCCGTTACCGAAATGTTCTTTTTCATGATTCCTCAAAACTAATTAAATGGGGGGTCATTATCGCCGTGGGCCGGCCTGCCTTCAAGCCTTCCCGCCCCCCAGGCAGGAAAAGGGTTTCCACTTTAAAATTCAGGGTCTCCGAGCCGGAAAAATTCACCCGATTGGTTTTTGAATTTTCCAGGGGAAGAAAAGCATGAGCCGTGCCAATGGTGGGACAAGCCAAAAGTCGCGGGAGTGAGATGATAAGCGCTTTTTTGAAAAATAGTGAAAAATCAGCTTCGACAAAAGGGTAGTTTTCCCCGCCAATCTTGTTACCATCATGTTTGGTTGAAAACCTTTTCATAATAATTCGTAATTGTTCACCGCAAAGACGCGGAGTCGCGGAGAAGGGCCTGTTTTTTTAGAAAAACAAATGAACCACCACACATCCCAAGATGTGGTTTTTTTAAACCATTTATTTTCTCTGCGTCTCTGCGCCTCCGCGGTAAAAGCCTGAACGGGCATAATAATTTAATTTTCACGGGAGTCATTTCATGAGGGTACTTCTCATCGGCGGAACAGGCCTCATTTCAACCTCCATCGTGGATCAACTGGTGGAAAGGGGAGATGACGTGACCGTTTTCAACCGCGGCGTTTCCGAATGGCGGATCCCCAAAAGCGTGAAAGTCATCCACGGAGACCGTTGGAAAGCGGCTGAGTTTGAGGCACAGATGAAACCTCTCTCATTTGACGCCGCTATCGACATGGTGGCCTTCGCGCCGGAAAACGCCGAATCGATCCTTCGGGCCTTTACCGGGAGGGTCAAACACATCGTGGTTTGTTCCACCGTCTGCGTTTACGGCGGACCCATGACGAAACTCCCCGCCACGGACGATGAACCCCACCGCCCCGTGGGCGACTACGGCAAAAACAAATCCCAAATTGAGTCGATACTTCTTTCGGCCAACGGCAAAAACGGCCTGAACACCACCATCCTTCGGCCTTCCTTTACCACCGGCGAAGGCACAACCGCCTCCGGGATTCTTTTTGATGACAGTCTTCCCAACCGCCTCCGCCAGGGTCTTCCTGTAATTGTGATGGACGAGGGTAAGGGAGCCTGGTCCATCGCCCATGTTTCGGATGTCGCGCGGGGGTTCGTCAATTCCCTCCTGAACCCCAAAGCCTACGGCCAGGCCTATCACCTCACCAGCGACGAGAACACCACCTGGAACGGGGTTTTCCAAAAATTAGCCGACGCGGTAGGCGGGTCATTCAATCCCGTCTATATCCCCACCGATTGGCTTTACGCCCAGGCGCCCCACCGCGCGGTGGGAGTAAAGTACATTTACCAATTCCCCTCGATTTTTGATAATTCCAAGGCAGCGAGGGATTTGTCCTTCAAAACCACCGTACCATTGGTGGAAACCTTTAAACGCCAGGTAGCCTGGATGGAAAAGGCAGGCAAGTTGAAGAAGGTGGAGGAAGAACCGTTCGAGGATTTGATGATCGAGGCTTTTAAAAAAGGAACGAAACCGGTTTTGCCCGAAGGCATGGACTGGAACCCGTGGGGCAATCAAGTGACCGGCTAGAAACCAGTCACTTGATTTGTACTATTCACATTGAAATGTTTATATGGGAATAGTGCAACCAAACAACAGGATAAACAGTTTTTCACCGCAGAGGCGCAGAGGCCGCAGAGAAAACCAAAGAATGACCCTGGATTAAAACAGAATAATCATTTTAGTATTAGTAAATCAAATTTTCTTCTCTGCGACCTCTGCGCCTCTGCGGTAAAATTTATTCTTCTTTCCGAGGTTTTTATGTCATCTAAAATCCACGCGCTATTTCTCGATGTCGGCGGAGTCCTTCTCACCAACGGCTGGGACCGCAAATCCCGCAAACTGGCCTCCGAAACCTTCGGTTTCGACTACGCCGAAATGGATGAGCGCCATCACCTGACCTATGACACCTACGAGGTCGGCAAGATCAGCCTGGACACCTATCTGGAGCGCATCGTCTTCTTCCAGCCCCGGAACTTTTCCAAGGATGATTTCGTAAAGTTCATGTTCGACCAGTCCAAACCCTATTCGGACATGATCGACTTTTGCACGAAGCTCAAGGCCGCCCATCATCTCAAAGTCGGCGTTATCAGCAACGAGGCGCGGGAACTCACCGAATACCGCATCGAGAAATTTCAGCTTGGTTCCTTCGTGGATTTTTTTGTTTCTTCCTGCTTCGTCCATTTCCGCAAACCCGACGAGGATATTTTCAAACTGGCTTTGGATATGGTTCAAGTGGAGCCTTCCGCCTGCGCCTACGTGGATGACCGCCCTCTCTTTGTGGAAGTCGCCCGCAAACTCGGCATGACCTCGATCCAACACAAAAATCTTGAAGGCACCAGGCAGGCTTTGGAATCCTTGGGGCTTTCCCTCAAATAAGACCTTGGGAAAACTTGACTTTTATTGAGGGTGATTTAGACTAACCCTCCCCCCAAGACCGGCGGTTTTCGGGGTTTTTATGGGTTTTTAGTTTATAATTACTAACTCCTAATTCAAAATTTCTAATTCCTGGCCGCATAGCGGCCGGGCTTATTCCCCGATAGCTCAATGGTGGAGCATGCGACTGTTAATCGCAGGGTTGTTGGTTCGAGTCCAACTCGGGGAGCCATAAAGATAAAGGGGGGCCATTTTGCCCCCCTTTTTATTTTTACGACCCTCGGGTTGGACGAGAACCAAGTGGGAAGGGCCCATGGGAAACGGGAGTTTCCCATGAACGGTGTTCAGAGGGGTACATAGGGGGTACTTCCCCTATGGGAGCAAAGCGACGGTTCGATGTTCACTCGGGGAGGTCTTTGCTATTTCAGGTTTCGGGGCCTTTCCCCTGTGAGCGCGAAGCGCACTCGGGTGTGCCATTAATATTCCGATTTGAACAAGAACCAGGAGGGAGCACCCGGAAGAGCTTATGCGTTTCCCCGCATCCTTGAAAAATCATTTGCGGGGTAACGTAGGGGGCTCTTCCCCTACGAGCGAAGCTGAGGGGGTTCAGGGGGCCCAAGGAGGAACCATAAGGTTCCGCCCCTGAGCGGAGCGGTTCGATGTTCACCAGGGGACCTTCCAAAATACAAAAAGCCCCGCGGTTCTTTCGAACCGCCAGGGCTTCCGTGCGCGGGTATTTTGGCTACTTTCCCCGCCTTCCAGACTCTTTCTTTATTTCAGGGTGTACTTGACGACCCGGCTGTTGCCGTTATCCGTCACGTAGAGGTTCCCGTCCTGGCTGATGGCCACCCCGACCGGGTGGTTTAAATTCTGCAAGGCTACCTTGTTTCCCTGTCCGAATTGGGCCAAGAAAGTTCCGTTGGCGTCAAATTCCTGGATCCGGTTGTTTCCGGTATCGACCACAAACACGAACCCATTTTTGTCCACCTTGACGTCCATGGGGTTTAAAAACTCTCCCTTCCCCGAACCCGCTTGTCCAAAGCTTGTCGCCGTTTTGGTCACCGTATTGAACTTGATGATCTGGTTGCCCTGGTAATCGGCGACATAGACATTGTCGCTCGAGTCGGTTCCCATTCCGATGGGAAAGTTGAACTGTCCGTCCAGGTTCCCGTTTTTGCCCCAGGGAACCGCGGCCGTGATGAAGTCCAGCTGCCAGACCAGATGGGTTAAATCCGA
>JAHFCG010000034.1 GCA_023249615.1 candidate division FCPU426 bacterium
GGTCTTCGGCAGCTCCCGCTAAGCTTCCGTTTTCCAAAAACCCCTGCCACCGGAAAGGGGCGGTGAACCCATCCTTTTAATATCGGGTGGTATTTCGGCAAAAATCCAAGGAGGAAGATTCTAATGAAAATTTGGAGCGATAGCGTCAGCGACGGCAGCCGCCTGCGTGAGGAATATGCCTTTCTTAAGCCCCACAACACCCACCACGCGGAATTGGCCAAGAACCGCAACCCCAATTTCGCCTGGGGCGAAATGCCGGAAGGCACAAAATCCCTCGTCATGGTCATGCACGATATCGACGCACCGACCAGCCGGGATTTCGTGAACAAAACGGGAAAGATGGTTCCTTATGACTATCCCCGCACCGCGTTCTACCATTGGGCGGCGGTGGATCTGGAACCCAAGACTTTCATCCAACCCGGGGAGTTCAGCAAGGAAGTCACGGTCAAGGGCAAGCCGGGCCCGATCGGCGCGCGCGGCACAAGGCAGGCCATCAACGATTTCACCGATTGGTACAAGGGGAACGTGAACATGGAGGGGTCCTATTCCGGATACGATGGGCCCGCCCCGCCCTGGAACGACGAGAAAGTGCACACCTACGTCTTCACCCTCTACGCCCTGAAAGAGAAGAGGTGCCCCGTCGAGGGCAACTTTACCTGCAAGGACGTCTTGACCGCCTTGACGGGGAGCGGCGTGGTGCTGGATAAAGCCACGCTCAAGTGCACCTATTCCTTGTTTCCAAAAGCGAGATAGAAATTCGAGCGTTGGAGCACGGCCCCTTTCCTTTCGGGAAGGGGCTTTTTTATTTCGCTATATAATTTCCTAGCTGGCCGACTAAAGGAGTCCTATGCCTAACGATACCAACCTGGTTTGGATGGATTTGGAGATGTCGGGACTGGACCCGAAAACTTGCGTCATTCTTGAAATCGCCACCCTGATTACCGATAAGGACCTCAATTTGATCACCCAAGGACCCGCCCTGGTGATCCACCAGCCCAATTCCATACTTGACGCCATGGATGATTGGAACAAGGAACATCATTCAAAATCCGGTTTAACGGAAGCGGTCAGGAACTCCAAAATTTCCCTGGCCGAAGCGGAAAAACAAACCCTCAATTTCATTTCCCAACATTGCTCCCCCAAGGGGAGCCCCTTGTGCGGCAATACCATTTACCAGGACAGGCGGTTTTTAATCGAGTACATGCCGGCGCTGGAGGGATACCTTCATTACCGGCTGGTGGACGTGAGCACCATCAAGGAATTGGTCAAGCGGTGGTACGGGCCGGAATTCCAGGCGCCGAACAAGAAGCAAAAACACAAGGCCCTGGATGACATCTTGGAGACGGTGGAGGAATTGAAGTTCTACCGGGAAAAAGTGTTTAAATAAAACCCACGTCCAGCGCCAAGACCCCAAGCCGCCAAGCAAGGCCACTTCTTGTAAAGCCAAAGATCCTGCCGAAGTCTTAGCCTATAAAATTTCATCCTGATCCAATTTGTCCTATGCCTTCTTGGCGGCTTGGGGTCTTGGCGCTAGATTTTGGTTTAGGCTTTTTTGGACTTTCCGAAATAAGCCTGGTGCCATTTCCAGGAGGTTTCCAGAATATTCTTCAAACTCGAATGCTCCGGTTTCCACCCTAACACCCTATTGGCCTTGTCCGCCTGGGCGACCAATTCGGGCGGATCCCCTTCGCGCCTTGTCCCCATTTGAACGGGGATCTTTTTCCCGGTCACCTTTTCCGCCTCCGCGATGACCTCTTTAACTGAAAAGCCCTTTCCCGTTCCCAGATTGAAGAAATCACTTTTTTCCGTTTCCATCATCCGCTTGAGGGCTAAAAAATGCGCGGCGGCCAAGTCCGTCACGTGAATATAGTCCCTGACACAAGTCCCATCCGGCGTCGGGTAATCCTGGCCAAAAACCGTTATGTTTTTCCGCCGGCCCATGGCGGCGTCCAGGACCAGGGGAATCAAATGGGTTTCGGGATCGTGCACTTCCCCAATCTTCCCCGATTCATCGGACCCCGCGGCGTTAAAATACCGCAGAAAGGTCGACTTCAACCCGTAGGCCCTGTCATACCAGGTCAGGATTTTTTCCAACATCAGTTTTGAATCCCCATAGGGATTCACGGGGTTCTGGGGGTGGGTTTCCGGCATCGGTACCTGAACCGGATTTCCATAAGTCGCGCAGGTGGAGGAAAGAATGAAGAAATTCACTTTTTTCTCGAGCATGACCGAAAACAGGTTCATGGCGTTGGTCAAGTTGTCCCGGTAATACTTTTGGGGATCGGTAACGGATTCACCAACATAAGTATGGGATGCGAAATGCATAACCGCGGTTGGCTTGAATTTTTGAAAGGTTTTCACCAACCCCGGCCGATCCGCCAGGTCGCCTTTCACGAAGGGTCCGGCCTGAACGGCCCAGGAGTGGCCCATGGATAAATTATCGTAGGTGACGGGCTCAAAACCAAAGCGGACCGCTTCCTTGACCGCGTGGCTTCCGATATAACCGGCTCCGCCGGTAATGAGGATTTTCCTTTTCATTCCCCTTCCTTTCGGGTTAAATCTTAGACGCAAACAAGGGATTTAAGTCTTTTTTCCAAAATGACAAATTTCCTGAAAATCACGTGTCACTAAAGCGCTTTCTTGGGTAAACATTTTCCTTTAAACGCTTATTTTTTGGCTGTACGCTCGAAAACCCATGTCCCATAATAAGCCACATCAATGCCTCTCCATGCCAAATCCTGTTTTGAAATAACGGGAAAACATAATTGAACGCCAAGAAAACTGAAACTCCTCGGAGTCCCAAAACCACTGTTTCGGCTCCCCATCCCCTGGACAGCCAAATGGCGTCCCTCAACCAGGGATTGATGTCATTGTATCACGCCAGCGCCGAGCTCCAATTCTCCAAACCTTTGGGTTCACTTCTAAAATCGATTCTCCGCGGTTTAAAAAGCGGAACCGGAATCTCGAAAGCCGCAATTTTTATCAAGGATGAATCCTCCTTCAGCTTGAATAGTTGCGTTGGAATCGGCCTCAACGAGAAAAAAATCGAGGAAATGAACGTTCTCCTGACGATTGATGAGGAGACTGATCTTTTAAAAACCTGCCAATCCCCCGCGAACCAGCCTTCCGCCAACCCGGCCCTTGACCGTCTTTCTGAACTTTTTAAGAAGGATTTGGAATTTAAAAACGTCGAGATGCTGGCCCTTGAAATCAGGGATCATTTGGTGGGCCTTTTGGTTTACGAAAAATCCTCCGCGCCTCTCCAGCAGGAAATCCTCATTATTTTCTCCCGTCAGGCCGCCCTGACCATTGAAAACGCCAAGCTTTTCGCCAAGGTCGAGGAAATGGCCCTGAAGGATACCCTCACCGGCCTTTACAACCGCCGCTATTTCAACCAAATTCTGGATTATGAACTCAACCGTGCCAAACGTTATCATCAACCCCTCTCGCTTATTTTCATCGATATCGACCATTTCAAGGAAATCAATGATTCGTTCGGTCATTCCATGGGGGACCAGTTCCTGAAGCAAATCTCCCAAAAACTTTCCTCGCTCTTTAGAACCACGGATCTGGTGGCCCGTTACGCGGGCGATGAATTCGTGGCCATCCTTCCCGCGACGGCCCAGGACGGGGCCATGATCCTCGCGCGCAGAATCCAGGACGTCCTCAGCCATTATCAGGTGATGGCGCGTGGCCGGACGCTCCAGGTTTCCGTCAGTATCGGGGTGGATACCTACGAAAGCGCCGAGGGGATCGGAAGCATGACCCTCATTGACCGGGCGGACAAGGCCATGTACGAGGCCAAGGCCGGCGGACGAAACTGCGTCCGAAGCTACCAGGAAGTTCAAAAAGCCCTCGCTTAACTAGGCTCAGCTTTCACTCCCGCTTAACCAGAAAATCTTGTTGACTTTCCGGCCTCGTTGTTGATAATGATTATCATTATCAACAACGGAAAGGTTTTCATGAAAAGGCCAACTCTTCTCAGCTTTGGTTTTGCCGCGTTTTTTTTAATCGGCACGGGTGAGGTTTCCGCCAGCGAGAGGCACTTCACTTTTAACTACGAATCCCCCGTGCTTCAATCGGGAGGAATGGAACTAGAGACCTATTCCACCTTCCGGTTCGGGCGGGAGCTTTTTTATTCCGCGCTCGACCAAAGGCTGGAATTCGAGGCGGGACTCGGGGGCGGGGTTCAAACATCGCTTTATTTGAACTTCACCCAGGAAATGGCGGACGACGGGACAGGGACCGTGTCCTCTTCCTTCCTGGCCGATGGCATTTCCAATGAATGGAAGTTCAAACTTAAGGACAATTTGACGGATGATTTTGGCCTGGGCCTTTATCTTGAGGCCGCCGCAAAGCCGGACGAGCTTGAGCTGGAGGGTAAAATTATAATCGATAAAAGGGCGGGGAATTTCCTTTGGACCTTCAACTTGACGAATGAACCTGAATACCACTTGATCGACGGCACCTGGGGCTATTCCTTGATTCCATCCCTGGGCGCCGGTTTTTTTCTGGTTCCCGAGCGTTTTTTCCTCGGCGTTGAAATCCAAAACGACAACTTTTACGAAGGCCAACCTCTTCAGAATACTCGGTCGCTAATTTCCGCCGGTCCTGTTCTTTCCTACACCGGGGATTCCTGGTGGGTGACCCTGACCCTTCTTCCCCAACTTTGGAATTTACGGGGAAGTTCCTTGGATTTGGACGACAGCCAAAGGGTTCAGGTTCGCCTAGCCGCCTCACTGTCACTTGATGGCCGCTCCCCGTCCGCCAACGCGGCGTCCTCACCTTTTCTGCCGATACCCGATGAGGAAGCGGCAAAAAACCCCTCCAATAGGGAACACGCGAGTTTGGACGATTTAAAAGCGGGAAGGGATCTCATTCTGCAACGCTGTATCCGCTGTCACGGGCTTCATTCGCCCGATGAGTTTTCCCGGGAGGGCTGGGAAAAAATAATGAACCGTATGCAAATTAAGGCCGGCCTCGATGAAACAATGCGGAATTCGGTTTTGGGATATTTATCGGTTTTTTCAAGGGAAGGCAAATAGAGGTTTTCGGAAGGTACCCTGAATCATTCCCTTCCCTAACCCTGGTTTTATCCGATCGCGAAAAGTTTCTTTTCACCCGTGGAGGAGGCCGGGGTGTCCTCCAAAACCTTGATGGTCTGCAAACGCCCGTCCGATTGCCCATTGATCCGGGCGCCCGAATCCAAAACACTCATGAGATAGTTGTAGATTTCCTGGGTCACGACCTCTCCCGGACAAAGCACGGGGATTCCCGGGGGATAGGGGCAAATAATCTCGGCGCACACCTTCCCCACGGACCGTTTAAAGGGAATTTTTCGGGTCAGTTTGGTAAGGGCTTCCCGGGGATTCAATTCCTTCCGGGGAACAAACGTTGGAAAAACGATTCGCTTTCTCTTTTTCTGGTTCAAAAACAGGTCCTTGTAATCCACCACGATCTTTTTAAGCGCCGCCACGAATTTCTTGAGGTCCTTGGCGGTGTTTCCAATGGAGACAAAAAGCAGGATATTCTGAAAATCGGACATTTCGGTCTGGATGCCGTATTCCGAATTCAGGATCTTCGCCATGTCGTATCCCGAATAGGAAAGTCCCTTGGTGGAAACGGTCAATTTGGTGACATCCAGGTCGATTCCGGGCAATTTTTTCACCTGTTCCCTGGTCAGGCAGGACAGTCCGGGGATTTTGTTGATTTCCCCCCGCGCCTCCTCGCAAATTTTGATGACTTCCTCCAGGGCCATCTCACCCCCGTGGACCATTTGATAACGCGAAATATCCAGTGATCCCAAAATGATGTAGGAAGGACTGGTGGTTTGAAGCATCTGGAGGGTTGTTTTGAGCCTCAAAATATCGACCCGAACGCCCTTGACGTGAAGCATGGAACCCTGGCTTAGGGCCGCCAGGTGTTTGTGGGTGGACTGAACGCACATATCGGCCCCGGAATCAATCGCCGATTTTGGAAAAGCGGGGTGGAAATGGAGATGAGCGCCATGGGCTTCATCCACCAGCAGCATTTTGTCATGCTGGTGAACAATCTCGGCAATGGCTTCCAGATCGGCGGTTAACCCGAAATAAGTCGGACTCGTCACCAACACGGCCTTCGCGTCCGGATGCCTGCGGCAGGCCTCATCCACCTGATCCGGGGTCAAATTCAGGATCAAATCGGAGGTTTCGTCAATTTTCGGCATGATGTAAACGGGTTCCGCGCCGGCCAGGATGACGGCGGAAATGACCGACTTGTGGGCGTTTCGGGGAATAATGATTTTATCGCCGGGATCGCACACCGAAAGAATCATGGCCTGGTTCCCGCCGGTGGTGCCGTTGACCAGGAAAAAAGAATAATCGGCCCCGTAAGCCTTGGCGGCCAAAACCTGGGCTTCCTTGATGACCGTGCTGGGTTCGTGGAGGGAATCCACTTCGCTCATGACGGACAAATCGAGGCGGAAAACCTTCTCTCCCACGAATTGGCGGAATGATTTCGAGATGCCCTTTCCATGCTTGTGCCCGGGCGTATGGAAGGAAATTTTATTTTCGTTGGCGTAGCGGACTATGGCGTCATATAGGGGGGTTTTATCTTGACCGTCGTAAAGGGACATTTATTTGTGATTTTTCTCCTCTCCAATGAACCTGTAGGTCAGGGGTTTGTTGTCCCTGATGATGTCCTTAATATTCGCGAAACCATCACGGATGTATTTGGGCACAAAAAAGATGCCCTCGTGGGTTTCCCCGTCGTAGTATTTCAATTTCCCGATCTTGCGCTCCCTTAATACCTTGTCCACCTGTTCCCTTTTCAGGGCCTTGGGGTCGATGGTTTTTGACGCCATTGTGAAACTCCAGGGGATGTCAAAGGAGGGGACGTTGGCCGGCCAGGAATAAACCATGGGAAAAACTTCTTTCAGGGTGTTATGGACCGCGGCCAGGCACCGAAGTTCTTTTTCCGCGGAACATCCCGATTGAAGAGCCACCATTCCGTTGGGTGAAAGTTTTTCCGCGACCATCTGGTAAAACTCCTTGGTGTAAAGAAGGTAAGCGGGGCCCTCTTCCACCGGTTCAGGGATATCGATAATGATCACATCAAACTTCTCTTTGCTTTTTTCCAGGAATTTTCTGCCGTCCTTAAACAACAAGGTGGTTCGCTTGTCCTTGAAGGCTCCCCTGTGCCATTCGGGCATGTATTCATCGCACAATTCAACTACCCGTTCATCAATGTCAATCATCCAGGCCTTTTCGACGGTATTGTGTCTTAGAACCTCATAAAGGGTCGCTCCTTCCCCGCCCCCGATAATGACGACTTTCTTCGGGTCGGGACAGGTCACCATAGCCGGGTGAACGAGGTTTTCATGGTAAATAAACTCGTCCGCCTGGGCGGATTGCATGTGGCCGTCGAGAATCAGGCATTTGCCGTAATGGTTGGACTGAATGACTTCGACCTTCTGGAAGGGGGTCCTTTCGGAGGCGTAAATTTTGGAAATGCCCCGCATATGGGCCTCGTCGGGGGCGTAAAATTCAATATGCCAATGGGGGCTGATTGTGTCCATTAAGGTTGCTCCGTTTAAAATTTGGAATCAGACAATAATTTCATCATAATTTTGGGCGGTTCAGGGAATTTCGCCGGTAAAACCAGCTTCGGCGTGATTTTAAGGGGGTGGGAGGATTTTACGTCCTCATGGGCATGGTAAAAAAATTTTTGTTTCCGAACTTTCCAAAACCTCAGGTTAAACAACCTGGAAAACAGCCCTCGCTCAAAGTTTGTCGCGAATTTTCTAAAGTATAAGTCCAACCATTATACTGTGCAAGGAAATAATCCGTTTTTGACCGGTAAACAATTTTTCGGTTCGCGTCAGCGGCACAAAATATTTTTCATAAGTTTGAAAATGATAAAATATTTTCTCTTCGCGCTCCTCAAAGGAATAAAATTTTGCCGAATCCCAGAATAATCTACAAATTCCTCGAACTTTTGCTGGTGTTTTCGTTTTTTTTCACGCCATTGTTATTTTTTACCGCCAGCCATGACCAATTCGAACTTCCCAAACTGACCTTTCTGGTGGTCCTCGTTATTCCTTTTGTCCTCATTCAATTCAGGGAAAACACCTCCCGTCCCATGACCCCTCTTAACTATGCCCTCTTGTTTTTCTTCGGAACCCAGGTAGCCGCTTCCCTGCCCCAAACCAGCCTCAGCTGGAGGGCCAGCCTTTTGGGCGACTACGAGAATTTCTCGGGTTTGACCACCCTCGCCACTTACGGCCTTTGGTTTTGGGTTTTCAGCGGGGTTTTAAATGAAACAAGGATGGAAAAAATAATTTTTTTCAATACCCTCGCCGCCCTGCTCTCGTCCCTTTACGCCTTTGGCCAGCATTTTGGTTTTGATTTCATCCCCTGGAACCCCGAATCCGTAAACTCCACAAGGGAATTCGCCTCGATGGGCAATCCCAATTTCCTTTCCGCCTACCTGGCCATGTCCGTCCCCCTCTTTTTGACCTTTTTTCTCAAATCCCAATTTGTAAGTGAGAAAGAACCGGGGGCCTTTGAAACCAAGCCCTGGGTTTTGGCCTCCACGGGACTTTTGATCATGGGGTTTGGACTTTTCTGTACCGCCAGCCGTGGGGGATTTTTGGGGGCCCTGGCCGGTTTTGGCCTTTGGCTTTTACTTCTCCTGGGACAAAAGGAGCGGCGAAACAAATGCCTGCAAAAGTTTTCCGAGATACCAGGATCCTTTCTTTACGTTTTCAGCTTTGGTATTGTTATTTCACTCTTTTCTCTTTTTTCCTTTGGCCATTCCTTTTTGGACCGTTTGTGGGTTTCCCTGACCCATGCGGGGGAAAGTTTGGCGGTTTCCCGCCTGCATATATGGCGGCCCGCCCTGGAATTCATCAAGGCCAATCCCGTCTCGGGAACGGGACTGGATACCTTTAAAATCGCTTTTCCCTTTTACAGCGGAATTGAGTTCAATTTGATCGATGGAATGTTCATGAGTTCCCGGATGGCCCACAACGAGATCCTGCAAATCACGGCCACCTCGGGCCTTTTGGGTTTGATTTCCTACCTGGGTGTTCTCATGGCGTTTATCGGGATGTGGTGGAAAAGTTTCCGTTACGCCGGCCCTTCGGGCCAATGGGTCCTCATTGGAATTTTGTCCTCAGCCCTGGCTTACCATATTCAAAACCTTTTCAGCTTCGGGGTAGCGGCGTTAAATTTTTTGTGGTTTTTCCAATTGGCGGTTGTCCAAACCTTTTACCGCAAGGCGAATCCCGCCCCTCAAACACAGGTTCTTCCTGGGCCCCCGGCGGAAATCGTTAAAAAAACCTTTATTGTCCTATCGGTTGGTTCCATTCTTTTTTTCTATTTACCCCGCCTTGATGCCGACATCGCCTTTAGCAGAGGAAACACCATTTCCCAATTTCTCAAAAAACCCGACCCCCAAATGGCTCCCTCCGGGATCCTTTATTATTCGGATTACGGGATTGAAAGGCTTAAAAAATCCACCGCACTTTGTCCTCTCGAGGCGAAGTATCAGCTTTACCTGGGCTTGGCTTATGAGCAAAGGGCCCAATTGGACAAGGAGCATTCGCAGAAATGGCTGTTGGAGGCCCTGTGCGGTTATCAAAAGGCTACCCAAATGAGTCCCGGCAACGCCTACTACTACAATGATCAGGGAAGAATTTACACTTCCCTTGGTTCGGAGGAGCCCCGCTACCTTGTTCCTGCCGAAGAGGCCTATAAATATGCCGTTCTTTGGGCTCCCTCAAGCCCTTTCTTTGTGATCAATTGGGCTATGGCCATGGAAAAGAATGGGAAAAAAACCGAAGCGGAGGAACAACTGCGAAGGGCTTTTACCTTAAGCCCGACTTTCACCTCGAAGGTGTTATCACAGATGGCTTTTGAGGCTTACCAGAAGGGAGATAAGGAAAAGGCTTTACAGCGGATTGACGAGGCCATTCGGGGAAATACCTCCAGCGCGGAGGCCTATTTTGCCCGGGGAATCATGAACCTGTCGGAAAAGAAAAAGAAAAAAGCCCTTGAGGATTTTACAGCGGTCAAAAACCTGCACCCCACCCCTGAAAAAAACCCCTCGATTCAATCGCTGGATCAGTTCATCGAACAAGCGAAGAACTAGGCCACTGTCGACAGCTAATCGGATAAACCTCTGCACCGTATGAGTGGCTGCCGACTGTTAACCGTCGACTGCCGTTAAAGTTCTATTTCAATTGTATCCTCACCCAACAACGCGTAGATTTCCTTTAGGAAACCCCTGGAAGGTTTCACCATTAGGTTTTGCCCAGCCTCCAGGACCATTTCCCCATGGTGGGTCGTTTGCATGTGGAATAAAACCTTGGCCTTGCCGGGGTACCTCTCGCAAACCGCCTTGACCTTGGGCAAAAGGCTGTCGTCCAAACCTACCACGTTCATCGTCAAATGAATGCCCTTGGCCCACTTCACCGCCATGTCATTCATATCGATAGCCTCGTTGGCGATAATCTGGATCCTGTCCCCCGATTTATCCAACCTTCCCTTGATGGCCACCAGCCGGTCCTTCACGATCAAGGACTGGTATTTCTTGTAAACCTCGGGCCAGGCGATAACCTCAACATGGGAATGCAGGTCCTCCAGCCCAAAACGTCCGTAAAGTTCATGGGTTTTCTTGACCGTGTTCGTACTTAAGCCCCGAATAAGCCCCGCGATGCGGATTTCAAAGCCGTCCGGCAATTCCTCAATCTCGTGAAGGGGAGTAACGTAATGTTCAAGCTCCCATTCATGTTCGGACAGGGGGTGGCCCGAAAGATAAAACCCAAGGACATCTTTTTCCGCTATCAGGATCTGGGCGGGGGAAAATTCCGAGGCTTCCTGAAGGGAATCCTTCGCCTCGGCGGCGATCATTTCAAACATAGAGGTTTGGCCTCTCTGCGAATCCGCCTGAACCATTTGCGCCTGTCGAAAGGCCTTTTCGACGCTGGCCTTCAGGGAAGCCCTCGTCGCCGCCGTAAAATCAAAGGCCCCAGCCAAAACCAGGCATTCCACCATTTTGGGGGTGAAGGCCTTCAGGTCAACCCGCCGGCAAAAATCAAAAAGGGATTCATAAGGCGGGCGGTTCACCCTTGCTTCGATGATGGACCTCACCGCGGGCGTGCCGACATTTTTGATGGCGGAAAGCGAGAAACGGATATGCCCTTCCGGGGTGGTTGTGAAAAGGTCCCCGCTTTGATTAACATCGGGCGGAAGGATTTTGATCCCAAGTTTTTTACACTCGAAAATATATTGCGAAATCTTGTTTTGGTTCCCCGCCTCACTCGTTAAAAGCGCCGCCATGAATTCCGGGGCGAAACGGGCCTTTAAAAAAGCCGTTTGATAGGCCACCAGCGCGTAAGCGGCACTGTGGGACTTGTTAAACCCGTATCCGGCGAATTTCGCCATTTGGTTGAAAATGGCCTCGGCACCTTCCGCCGGCACATGCCTTTCCTTTGACCCGGATAAAAACTTGCCCCGCATCTGTTCCATCTTTTCGGGATTCTTGCTTCCCATCGCGCGGCGCAGCAAATCCGCCTGGCCGAGTGAAAAACCCGCCAGATCCTTGGCGATCCTCATGACCTGTTCCTGGTACAAAATGACGCCATAGGTGGTTTTTAAAATAGGCTCAAGCTTGGGGTGGAGATATTCCACCTTCACCTGGCCTTTTTTTCGGTGGATAAAATCATCCACCATGTCCGATCCCAATGGTCCGGGACGATAAAGGGCGAGCAGGGCGATGAGATCCTCAAGGTTGGAGGGCTCCAATTTTCGGATGTAATCCCTCATGCCGCGGGATTCCAATTGGAAAATACCCATGGTCTTGGCTTCCTTCAACAATTTGAAAGTAACCGTGTCATCCAGGGGGATTTCGTAGAGTTTGATATCCAATTTCCGGTTGGCCTTGATGAGGTGAACCGCGTCATCGATCACGGACAAGGTTCTCAATCCCAAAATATCAAGTTTCAAAAGGCCGACGTCTTTTAAAACGTTCATGTCGTATTGGGTCAAGACCTCATCCCCCGAGGCTTTGCAAAGGGGAACGCTTTCGAGAAGGGGTTGGTTGCCGATGATAATTCCGGCGGCGTGGGTTGAAATGTGCCGGACCATTCCTTCCAAACCCCTGCAGACATCCCAAAGCCTGCGAAAGGGCCCCTGCTCCCTGGCGATGGCTCTTAGTTCCGGAACCTTTTCCGCGGCGTCTTCCAACGTTATTTTCAATTCACCTGGTATCAGTTTGGCGATTCGGTCAATTTCCGTTAGGGGAATCTCCAACACCCGGCCCACATCCCGGATAACAGCCTTCGCGGCCATGGTCCCAAAGGTCACGATGGAAGCCACCCTTTCCTTCCCGTAAGTCTGGGTGATGTAATCCAGCACTTCCCCCCTTCTACGGTCGCAGACATCCACGTCAATGTCGGGGGCGCTAACCCGCTCGGGGTTGATGAATCTCTCGAATAAAAGGTCATAGCGGATGGGGTCGACCTCGGTAATTCCTATTAGATAGGAAACCAGGCTTCCTGCGGCGGAACCACGGCCAGGCCCGACCGGAATACCCTTTTGCTTGGCCTTGGCGATAAAGTCACAGACGATCAGGAAGTAACCGCTGAAACCGGTCTTCTTGATGATGGAAAGTTCCTCCGTCATCCTCGCCAGTATTTCAGGGTCGGAGGCCTTAGCCCCGAACCTTTTTTCCAAACCTTCCTGGCTTAATTTCGCGAGATACGCGTCCTCAGTTACTTCTTTATCCGGCACAGGAAAGGAGGGCATGTGGGTTTTTTCGAACTCGAAGGAGACATTGCACCGCTCGGCGATCTGAAGGGTTCGTTGGACTGCCTCAGGAATTTCGGAAAAAAGCTGGACCATTTCCTCGGCGGATTTGAGGTAATACTCCTCCGATCCAAGCGAGGTGTGATTGGGGTCGGACAACACCTCCCCCTTGCCAAGGCAAACCAGGACTTCATGGAACTGCGCTTCTTCCTTGCGCAAATAATGAACGTTATTGGTAGCCACCAGCGGGATGGAGGTCTTCTTTGAAATCTCGATGAGTTGCTTTTGAACCAGCCGTTCGGAGGGCTTGCGGTGGTCCTGAATTTCCAAAAAGAACTTGTCCTTCCCAAACATTTCCTGGTACTCAATCGCGGCTTTGATGGCAAAGGGGGTTTCTTCTTTGACAATGAACCGGCCGATTTCACCGTCCAATCCCCCGGAAAGAACAATGAGTCCTTTTCGGTGCCGGGCCAGAAGCTCTTTGTCCACCCGGGGTACTTGATGAAACCCTTGGAGATAACCCGCGGAGGATAATTGAACCAGGTTTTGGTACCCTTCCTCGTTTTCCGCCAGAAGAACCAGCCGGTGGGCCGCCTCCTGTTTTCCGTGGGCAGGGGCCTTGTCAAACCGCGACACGGGAGCAACCCCCACCTCACAACCCAGGATGGGTTTTAGGCCGTGGGACAGGGCGCTTTGATAGAAGGGGATGGCCCCGAACAGGTTGTCCTTGTCGGTCAGGGCCACGGCCGGCATCTGGAATTCCTTTAGGCGGGCCATAAGTGGTTCCAGCCGAACGGTGCTTTCCAGGAGTGAAAATTGACTGTGGAGATGGAGGTGGACGAATTCAGGACGGTTCATGGGGGGATTATATCGAAAGACCTGAACAGTTGAGCAGTAGAAAGGTGACTACATTTTCGCATTTAATCAATTGTTCAACTAATCAAATGCTCCATTGCTCCGTTTTTCCCCTGCGGGGAAAAACTATTCCCACTCAATTGTTCCAGGTGGTTTGGACGTGATATCGAAAACGACGCGATTGATTCCCCTCACCTCATTGATGATCCGGTTGGACATTCTTCCCAACAGGTCATAAGGCAATTTCACCCAATCCGCCGTCATGCCGTCGGTGGAATTAACCGCCCTAATGACGCAGACATTCTCATAGGTTCTCTCGTCCCCCATCACCCCAACCGACTTCAGGGGGGTCAAAACCGCGAAGGACTGCCAGATGGAGTGGTACAAGCCGGCCTTGCGGATTTCATCCTGAACAATCGCGTCCGCCTTGCGGAGAATATCCAGATCGGTTTTATTGATGGGTCCAATCAGCCGAACCGCCAGGCCAGGCCCCGGGAAAGGCTGGCGCCAGAGAAGGTCATAGGGAATCTTTAATTCCGCGCCTAGTTCCCTCACCTCGTCCTTGAAAAGCTCCCGCAAGGGCTCCACCAGCTTGAATTTCATGTCCTTGGGAAGGCCGCCCACATTGTGGTGGCTCTTGATCATGGCGGAAGGCCCCTTGACGGAAACACTCTCAATGACATCGGGATAAAGGGTACCCTGGGCCAGGAATTGGAAAGGACCCCTCTTGCGTTCCAGCTCTTTGGACTTCTTTTCAAAAACACGAATAAAGGTGTTGCCGATAATCTTTCTTTTCTTCTCCGGGTCGCTCACATTGTTGAGCAGTTTGAGAAACAACGGCTCGGCGTTCACGTAATGCAGGGGAATGCCCAGGTTCTTCTTGAACATGGCCACGACTTGTTCCGCCTCGTTCAACCGGAGAACCCCGTTGTTGACGAACACGCAGGAAAGCTGGTTGCCGATGGCCCGGTGAATGAGGGCGGCGGCCACGGTGGAATCCACCCCGCCGGATACCCCGCAAATGACCCGGCCATTCCCGACCTTTTCCCTGATTTCCTGGATCACGGTTTTTTCGTAGGATTCCATGTTCCAGGTGGGCCGGCATCCGCAAACCTTCTTCACGAAATTTTCAATGATCTTTGTTCCCTTTTGGGTGTGAACCACCTCGGGATGGAATTGAATCCCAAATATCCTTTTTTTCGGGTGAACCGCCGCCGCCAGGTGGCAATTGGAGGTCGAGGCCAAGACCTTGAAACCCGCGGGGAGCTGGGTGACGTGATCCCCGTGGCTCATCCAAACCTGGAGCGTTGAGGGCAAGCCCGCGAAAAGGTCCTTGTGGTCCTTGATCCTCAGTGGCGCCAGGCCGAATTCCCTCTTGGCGGCCTTTTGAACCCTGCCCCCCAGGGCGTAGGCGATCATTTGAATGCCGTAGCAAAGGCCCATGACGGGAATGCCCAGCTCAAAAAGTTCTTTGGAAACGTGGGGCGCGCCATTGGCGTAAACGCTGGCGGGGCCGCCGGAAAGGATAATTCCCTTTGGATTTTTCTCGAGGATTTTATGGATCGGCGCGTTAAAGGGGAGGATTTCGCAGTAAACCTTGCACTCACGGACCCGTCGGGCGATGAGTTGGCTGTATTGGGCGCCGAAATCAAGGACGATAACCGTATCGTGTTTCATTAAATCTCCAAAAAATCATTTCACCACCAAGGGCACCAAGTTCACCAAGCAAGATAAATATTCTAAGAATTAAAAATCTTTTCTTTCGAAGTCAACCCCGAGAAATTTTTTTCGCCTTCTTGGTGAACTTGGTGCCCTTGGTGGTGAAAACCGTTTTAGGGTTTTTAATCGAAGTTGCCGTAAAAAGCCTTCAGGATATGGGGCCTCAGCACAAACTCCACCTTGCCGCCCTCGGCGTTTTGCTGTTCGACCTTCTTTTCAGAGGCCAGGAAATTTTCCATGTAATCATATTCGGTGTAAACCAGGAAGGTATCCGTGTTGTTGATGGCCCTTTTGTAATAACAACGAACGCAGCCCGGGGCCTTTTTTTCATTATTGGTGTAATCCTGCAAAATATCCGCGACCTGACCCTCGTGGCCCGGACGGATTGAGATCATCGCGACGGAAACTATCATTTAGGTTCTCCTTTTCACTTAAAACGGCTTAGCCGCGAATTTACACAAATCCTGCGAATTTGAAAGTAATTCAAAATCAAATTTTTGTGTCAATTTGCCCTGATTCGCGGGCAATGACTGCCTTTAATCCAGGTAGTAATTCGGCGCTTCCTTCGTAATCACCACATCATGCGGATGGCTTTCCTGATAACCGGCGGAACTGATTTGGACGAATTTTCCATTTTCCCTGAGGTCTTTTAAGGTTTTGGTTCCGCAATAACCCATGCCCGCCCTTAAACCACCGATGAGTTGGAAAATAAGGTCGGAAAGCTGGCCGCGGTAGGGAACCCGGGCCTCAATGCCCTCCGGTACCAATTTTTTTGAGTCCGTAACCCCCTCCTGGAAATAACGGTCGGCGCTCTTGCCTTTCTGCATGGCGGCCAAGGAGCCCATCCCGTTGTAAACCTTGAACATCCTGCCCTGAAGATTGATGACTTCCCCGGGAGATTCCTCTGTACCGGCGAAAAGGCCGCCCAGCATGACCGCGTCGGCGCCCGCCGCGATGGCCTTGGTGATATCCCCTGAATATTTAATTCCCCCATCGGCAATGATGGCTACCTTGCTTTTTTGGGCGGCTTTCGCGCATTCCGCGATGGCCCAGATTTGAGGCACACCCACTCCCGTGACGACACGGGTGGTGCAAATGGAACCAGGCCCTACCCCGACTTTCACGATGTTGGCTCCTGAATCGGCAAGCGCCTTGACCGCGTCGCCGGTCACCACGTTTCCGGCAATCAGGGGAAGCTTGGGATATCTTTTTCGAATCGTTTTGACTGTCTTGAGAACACCTTCTGAATGGCCGTGCGCGGTGTCAATGACCAGAACGTCCACACCTGCCTTGACCAGTCCTTCCGCCCTTTCATCCGTATCCTTCGCCACACCCACGGCGGCCCCGACTCTTAAACGGCCTTGGCTGTCCTTGCAGGCATTGGGGAATTTGATGCGTTTGTTGATGTCCTTGATGGTGATAAGGCCGGAAAGATTTCCTTTTTTATCGACCACCAGCAATTTTTCAATACGGTGTTTGTGAAGGGTCTCTTCCGCTTTTTCCAGGGTGGTCCCGACGGGAACCGTGACAAGGTTATCCTTGGTCATGACTTCTTTTAAGGGTTGGTCCCATTTCTTGACGAACCGAAGATCCCGATTGGTGACAATACCCACCAGTTTTCCGTCCTTTTGAACGATGGGAATTCCGGAGATGTGGTAGTGCTTCATGATGGTCAGGGCGTCAGAAACCTCCTTGTCGGGAGTGAGGGTAATGGGGTCTGAGATCATGCCGGCTTCGGACCGCTTGATCTTGTCCACTTCGGCGACCTGCTGTTCAACGGTGCAGTTCTTGTGAACGATCCCCAGCCCGCCTTCCTGGGCAAGGGCGATGGCCAGCCTGGCTTCGGTAACCGTATCCATGGCGGCGCTGATAATGGGAATCGTCATTTTGAGGGAGGAGGTCAACTGGGTGGAAACATCGGTTTCGTGGGGAAGGACGCTGGACTTTTGGGGCACAAGCATGACGTCGTCGTAAGTCAGGGCTATCGTCAGCTTGTCCGGTTCGATCATGCGGAAACTCCAGTAGAGGTGGGCGTTAATATAATCTGAGAGGCGGGGGGTGTCAACTGCCCCATTTTCTTGAAAATGGGGCGGAGCAATAGAACAATTGTAAATTGAAAATAAAAACAAGCAGTCATTGCGTTCTATTGATTAATTCTCGATTGCTCAATGCCGAAATATTACAAAGTGGGTTTTATTCAGAAGGAATGGAAAAAATGAATTAATGCCACATCCCAAAGTTGGCGTTGTAGCCCTGCATACCTTTTTTCGTCAAAAACCAGCGCAGATGATCCGACAACGCGGCCATGTAGCGGTTTTCATTCATGCTCTGGACCTGCCATCCGTTGTCCTGCTTTAACTTTTCCACGGCCTGGACATGCTTCACGTAAAGCTGGTCCGGGGTTTCCTTGGGATAAAACCTGCTCATCAAATAATCCATTTCATGGGAATCCCCTTCCCAACCGTTGGTGGAAAACCAGATCCCATTGGTAAAAACCGTCACAAAGGAAAGTTGCGGCGTAATTGAACCTTTCATTTTTAAAATTTCGCTGTAGGTCCCGATATTGTCCTTAATACCAACATCAAAGAAATTCGGCGAAGGAAGCTGGGGAACCGTCATTTGGATCAGGGGAGTAAAGCCCATGGTTTGAATCTGGTTCTGAAATTCCCCGTAGGTGGTAACGTCCATTTCACTGATTTGGTTTGAATTGACCCTGATGAAATGAATTTGAGGAATGGTTTCAACGATCACCACGGATGGACGGTTCAGAAGGACCCCGGCCCCAAAAACAAGGGCGCCCAAAAGTGTGGCCAGGATGGCCAAAAAAGCGTAGGTCGGGACATGAATTTTTTGCGCCAATGGGTCGAACATTTCGTAGGAACGACGGATGAGATATTTTGACCAAACCTTTGTAAGGGAGATGATTTTGTTTTTCTTTTTTTGAGGGACTCCCGAAATTCCCGCGTTGGCATCCACTGGAAAAGGTACGGACGGGCCCAGGGATAATGTCGGGGCGCCGGCTGGCGCTTTTGGAAATGGCGGTCGTGGGGCTTGCGGATCACTGATGAGGGAATCCAAATCCAGGGACGGCTTGGGGGTTCCGGCAACGGATGGTATTGTGGAAATATTAGGCGAAGGGTTCGGTGTCGGGGGGCGGGGATTATTTTTGGGCAAATCAAGGTTTGGAATGGGAACGGACGCCTCCTGGACCGGGCCCGCCGGTGGCGGCGAAATCACTGGTTTCGGGGTCTGGTTTTTTGGGGGACCCGAGAGCAGGCCCAAAGGATCATCTTCCAACCCTCTTCCCTTGAAGTTTAAAGGGGAGGTGGCAGGGGCTTTGGGAGCCGGTGGAGCGGGTGTCGCGGCGGGAAGCGGGGGCGGCGTATCCACATGCATGCCAAGTTTTTCCTCCGGCGGATTAGCCCCCTCGGATTTATCCCCCATGAAATTCTTTTTACAGGCCACGCAAAGGGGCTGGCCCATTTCCATATCCAGGCAATCGGAGCAATAGGGCATCTGGCACCGGGAGCAATCCCCCGCCGCGCTTTTGTCGCTATGGTTTACGCATTTAAAATCTATCGACATTCCAACCCCTCATCAAAAATCATTTAGCCACCGATTAACACCGATTTTTCCGAAAATTCATTCTCTTTTTAAAATCAAATTCATCAGTGTTCATCTGTGGCAAAAGGTATTTGTTTCATTTTAGTGCTATCAAATCCATCTCCACCGAAGCGCCCTTGGGAAGCGCGGACACCTGAACCACCGCGCGGGCGGGAGGTTCCTGGGGAAACCTTTCGGCAAAAACCTTGTTAAGGGAATCAAAATCCCCCAATTGGGTAAAATAAACCGTCACCTTGACGGTTTGTTTCAGGGAAGAGCCGGCCGCGTTCAGGACCGCCTCAAAGTTGTCCAATATTCTTTTGGTTTGAACGGATATATCGCCGGAGACAAGCTGGCCTGATATGGGGTCCAAGGGGATTTGGCCGGAGCAATAGATGAAGTTGCCCGCCTCAATCGCCTGGGAATAGGGGCCAATTGGCTTAGGCGCCCTATCCGATAATATCACTTTTCGTTCCATTTGACCCCAATTTCTCAAATTAGGAATTAGGAGTTCGGCATTAGGAATTTTTACATCTTTCTGATTTCAAGCGTCCAATTCCTAATTACAAATTCCTCATTCCTAATTGTTTTTTTATTACCTTGGTTCAATCCGCCTCGCGTTCACCACGCCCTGCACCCTTTGCAATTTTTTCAACACTTTTTCCAGCTGGTCAGCCTGTGAAATGCCGATGACAAAATAACCCTGGGCCCAACCGCCATCCAGCGCCTTGGCGTTGGCTTCATTGATAAGGACCCCTTCTTCTGAAATAGCCAAAAGCATGTCCGTTAGCAATTTACCCCTATCCTTGGCTTTGACCTCCACCGCGACCTCATAAACCTGGCCCGCGTTTCCTTCCCATGAAACGGGAATGGTCCTGCTTTCACCCTCCGGCAATTGAAGCGTGTTGGGGCAATCGGTACGGTGGACGGAAACGCCCCGGCCCCTAGTCACATAACCCACAATGGGATCTCCCGGAACCGGGGTACAACACCTGGCGAAACGGATTAAAAAGTCCTTTTGCCCGCCGATGGAAATGCCCTTTCCAGGCATGGTCGCGGCTGGAACGGGGGTGGAGACCTTGGCGGCTTTGGCTTCCGGGTTTTTTTCCTCGGTATGTTTTTCAACCTTCGCGGCGTGTTCCTCGGGATGAAGCTTGGCCAGCAATTTGTTCAAAACCTGCTTGGCCGAAATTTCCCCATGGCCGGTATTGGCCAAAAGTTCGTTGACGTTGTGACAGCCGAAACCTTCCACCAGGCTTTCCAAGGCGCCGGTTTTAAGGGCCGCGTTGAAGTCGATTCCCATCCGGGGGGCTTCCCTTTCCAAAAGATGCTTGCCCTTGTCGATTTCATCGGCTGAAAGATGGGTTCGGAACCAGTGGCGGATCTTGTTTTTGGCCCGGCTGGTCACCACAATTTTCAGCCAGTCGCGGCTGGGTGACCGGGAGGTTTGGGTTAGGACTTCCACAATGTCGCCATTTTTCAAAACCGACCGAAGCGGAACCATCAAGCCGTTGACCTTGACACCCATCGTGTGGGTTCCCACATCGGTATGAACGGCGTATGCGAAATCAAGCGCCGTGGCGCCCCGGGGCAATTCCTTCACCTCGCCGGTCGGGGTAAACACAAAAACCTCGTCGTCGAACAGGTCGACCTTCATGGCTTCGGAGAAATCGGTCGTGTCCTTGATGTCCTGCTGTAAATCCAGAAGCTGGCGCATCCAGGCGAATTTTTGGTCTTCCTTCTCGATGCCCCGCCCTTCCTTGTAAATCCAGTGGGCCGCGATGCCTTCCTCCGCCGTGCGGTGCATTTCGTAGGTGCGGATCTGGATTTCAAGAGGCTGGCCTTCAGGTCCCATAACAGTCGTGTGAAGACTCTGGTACATGTTGTTCTTGGGCATGGCCACATAATCCTTGAACCGGCCCGGCAGGGGCTTCCAGATGGTGTGAACCATTCCCAGAACTTCGTAACATTCCTTCACCGTGTTGGTTAAAACCCGGATGGCCATGAGGTCAAAAATCTCATCAAAGGTTTTTTGCTGGTGAACCATCTTGTTGTAAATGCTGGTGAAGTGCTTGGACCTTCCTTCCACTTTCGCGGTAATACCGGATTCCTTCATTTTGGTTTCCATGATTTCAATCACGCTCGCCAGGATCTTGTCGCGTTCCGCCTTCTTCATGGCGATTTTTTTAACCAGATCGTAATACTCCTCCGGCTGAAGGTAGCGGAAACAGAGGTCTTCCAGTTCGCTTTTGATTTTGGCGATACCCAGGCGGTGGGCCAGTGGCGCGTAAATATCGAGGGTTTCCTTGGCCATCTTTTGACGGCGGTCCGGGGGCAGAAAATCGAGGGTTCGCATGTTGTGGGTTCGGTCGGCCAGTTTGATGAGGATAACCCTGACATCCTTGGCCATAGCCACCAGCATCTTACGGGTGCTTTCGGCGTGAACGAGGGCGGCGTCCTGAAATTTGCGGGTGGAAATCTTGGTGACGCCTTCCACGAGGTTGGCGATTTCCTCCCCGAACTCAGTTTTCAACCCGTCGTAGGTAACCTTGGTGTCTTCGAGGATGTCATGAAGAAGACCCGCGGCGATGGTGACGGAATCCATATGAAGTTCAGCCAGGATTTCCGCGACCCCCACCAGGTGGGTTAAATACTCGTCGCCGGACAAGCGCTGTTGGCCCTCGTGGGCTTTCTGGGCAAATGTGTATGCTTTTTGAATAAGGTTATTGCTAACAGTTAAATCGGACGCGGGAGCGCCGACAGCGGATGAATGAACTTTTTCAAGAAGTTCCTGGATGCTCATGAAGACACCTAACTAGCGTTCCCCGGCCAAAGCCGAAAAACACCCTTTCGTCCCAACAATTTAACATCCGGGGAGGATCCAAACAAGGAAACCATTTAGGGTTCGATGAGTTTGATTAATTTGGCGGAGTTTTGTTGGAAAGATTTATCCCTCGCCCTATCCCCTCCCGCAAGGGGCGAGGGTTTTCACTAGAGGATTTTCCCCTCTCCCTCGAGGGGAGAGGAAGGGGTGAGGGTGATTTTTAAGTTTTTTTCCTTACCTTATTTGAACACCTTGCGCCCTCAAATACTGAACCACCTGCTGATCGGCAGGGTTGAGTGAATAGGCCTTTTTCCACGCC
>JAHFCG010000150.1 GCA_023249615.1 candidate division FCPU426 bacterium
CGTAAAGGTTGAAGTGAGGGGAAGGTGATTTAGGATTTTGCTGGAAAGTCCCCGATCGTTTTTCATTCTTATCAATATAACAAATGGCCAACCCCAAACCTTTCGAAAAACAGGGGAAGGTTGGGGGGCCAACCGGTTATTTAAACCCGGTCCGGCGGCCCTGGTGGTGAAAGAAAAGGCCGGGTGCTTTTCTTCTTTCCCAACTGCGCATTGTCATTCCATGTTTGATTTGTTAAAATTTAGCGTTTTCATCCGCAGGACTTCTCCAAAGGACCCTCATGCCGATTTCCCCGACCGTGAAACTGGGTCAAAACGTTGTCATCCACCATCCCGAATTAGTCAACCTTTACGGCTGTGAAATTGGGAACGACAGCAAGGTGGGATGTTTCGTCGAGATTCAAAAAGGCGTGAAAATAGGAAACTTCTGCAAAGTTAGCAGCCACAGTTTTATCTGCGAGGGTGTTACGATTGAGGAGAAGGTTTTTGTCGGCCACGGCGTTCTTTTCACCAACGACCCTTATCCCCGGGCCGCTTCGGGGGATAAACTTCAAACGGAAGCGGATTGGAAAGTCATTCCGACTCTCGTCAAGTCTGGGGCCTCTCTGGGAAGCGGGGCCGTGATTTTATGCGGAATTACCATTGGAAAGGAGGCCCTGGTTGGAGCGGGGGCTGTCGTGACCAAGAATGTGCCTGATTACGCGGTGGTGACCGGCGTTCCCGCCAGGGTGACGGGCGATGTCCGAAAGAAAAAATAACCGGCGGGGAAAGCTGAAACCAAAATGATTAATATCGGCGTCATTGGCTATGGTTACTGGGGTCCCAACCTGGTCCGGAATTTTTCCGAGACCGACGGGGTCAGGGTTTTAATGGTTTCCGATTTGAAACCGGAGAACCTGGAAAAGGTTTCCCGCCGTTATCCCGCCGTCAAAACCACCACCCAGGCCGAGGACATTTTTAAGAATCCCGACATTCAAGCCGTGGCCATTTCCACCCCCGTTGCCACCCATTATGAATTGGGATTAAGGGCCCTTAAGGCGGGCAAGCATGTTTTCATGGAAAAACCACTGGCCTCAAATACCAGGCAGGCCCAGGAGCTTCTTGAGGAAGCCGAAAAAAGAAAGCTGGTCCTTTTCGTGGATCACACCTTCATTTACACGGGGGCTGTCCGGAAAATAAAGGAAATGGTCGACGAGGGCCAGCTGGGAAAAATTTATTATTACGATTCGGTCCGGGTCAACCTTGGCCTTTTCCAGCACGACGTAAATGTTTTATGGGATTTGGCGGTCCATGACCTTTCCATCATGGATTTTGTCCTCGGCAAAAAGCCCCTCGCCGTTGCGGCCACCGGCATCGCCCATATTCCCAACGAGCCGGAAAATATCGCCTACCTGACCTGTTTTTTTGAGGACAACCTCATCGCCCATATCCACGCCAATTGGCTGGCGCCTGTCAAGATCCGTAAAACCCTCATCGGGGGGGACAAGAAAATGATTGTTTATGACGACGTTGAGGTGACGGAAAAGGTGAAGGTTTACGACAAGGGCGTGGTGGTGAGCGACAAACCCGAGGGGATCTATAAACTGATGGTCGACTACCGGACCGGGGATATTTCCGCCCCGCACCTGGATACCACCGAAGCCCTTCGTCGTGAGGCCTCCAGTTTCGCGGATTGTATCCAGGGGCAAAAGAATCCCCTTTCCGACGGCCAGGCGGGGTTGCGAATCGTCCATATCCTGGAGGCGGCCTCGGCTTCCATTGCCCAAAAAGGCCAAAGGGTCGAACTCGACTGGAAAAAATTGAAACTGTAATTTCATTCCTGAACCTAAAAGCCGGACTCCATTCCTCCAAACCTAAATCGAAAGTCTTTCCTTCCATGTTGGAAAGAGGTCAACGCGGATTTGACCCCAAAGCCGGGTCTTTTGGGAAAGTTTTTGGGATTTTCGCGAGAACTTCCCCCATAGCGGGAGTCGAAACCTTTACCCTGATCCCCCGCCCGATATTTTGGCTTCGGGTTTGGGGCCGGGGAATGAGTCCGGCTCGGTTTTCGGAAAAACCGGGAAAATTCCCTGGGTTTTTTTTCCGACAGGTCCCCGGATGATTTAAGGGGAATTTCCCCGGGCTTTTTTTTGAAGGTTTTCCAGGTTCTCCAGATTTTTTCGAAAACCATCCGGCATTTTCAAGGAAGGGTCCAGTTTTTCCGCCCTGATCAAAGCCGCGCGGGCCTCGGCAAAACGGCGATGTTTAAAATAAGCGAACCCGGCCGAAACATAGGCCTGTCCCAGCGGCGGTCCCATGAATTCCAGCGTAAATAAACGATCCGGAATTCGCGCGAGAATGCTTTCGTTAATGACGTAATCCCCGTCGCTTCTGCCGATAAGTGTCAGAAATTTAAGCCACAAACAAGTTTCCAAAAAAGAATCCCCCCGGACGGAGGGAACCGTATCGAGAATAGCCCGTAAAATGGGTTCGTTTGGCAAATCCGTCACGTGGTTCAAGGCGGCATGGGCCACCTTTACCCATTCCTTGTCCACTCGAAGCCATTGTTGAAGGACTTTTTCATGTTTGGCCGGGTCGGGAATGAAACCCAGCGCCAGCGTTTGGTCCCAGACCGGTTCGTCATAAAGACGGTAAAAACGCGCGTCAGGAAAATTTTCAACCAGGATGGGTAAAAGGGGGCCGTCAAAAAGGAAGGCCGCCCACCGGGCGTCCTTCCACGAAAATTTGGGGTTGGCTGCGGTGTTATAGGAATAAGCACTGAGGGTCAAACTGGGATCGAAATAACGGGGGGGAAAGTTTACGACGTAACCCTGAAATTGGTCGAAGACCATTCCGGGGCCGAGTTTTTGGTGGAGTTGATCGAGAATTTGATGGGCCTTAAAGCGGTGATTTGACTTTAAGGGCCACGCGTTTTCCGACATCGCGCCCCGTGGAAAAGCCCCGTAAAGATGAAAAACGTCCAGGCACAGCGAAACCAGAAGCAGGGCCATGAGGGCCCTTTGACCCCGGTGAGGCGCCAGTTTTTTCATCAAATGCTGGAAACCCAGGGCCAGGGTTAATAAAAGGAGCGGGAGTAGCTGGAAAATTCGGAAGAATTCCAGGTCCTTCGTAATGAGGGCGGGAATGAAAAAAAATAAAAAGATTCCCAACATAACCCCCGCCCAGCCCTTATCCCGTAATTGAAAAAGCCTGGCCAGTCCGACGAGGAAAAACGATCCCAGGATGGGGTTTAGCATTCCCCCCCAATGGGGTCCGTAGGAGGAGATTGAAAAATAGGACGGTATTCCCCAAAAAAGACCTGAAAGGTAAAGGCCGATGTTGGAGAGGTGCTGGGCCGGGGTGAGCGCCTCCTTGAAGACCCAAAGGTTATAAAGATAACTTCCGTATTGGCCCCGAAAAAGCGTGAAGGAAAAAGGCAGGGTTAAAAAGCCGGCCAGAAGAAGAAACCAAAAAAAATGACTCCATTGTTTCCTGGTTTGAAAAAGGAGAAAGGTGACGGCCGCCATGGGGAAAGCCCAGGAAACGCTGATGTAAAAACCAGCGCCCCCGCCGAGGGCCAATAGGAACAGTTTTGTTTTTTGGGAAAAGGAGGTTTTCGCCTGGACATAACGGGAGAATAAAAACAGAACCAGCCATGCCCAAAACATGAAAAGGGAATATTGGACGCAAAAACGGCCCTCGTAAAGCGGCCAAAAGCTGAAAGCCCATAACCAGGTCATTAATCCGGAAAGGGAGGGGCTGAGGAATTTGCGGGTGGTGAGAAAAACCAGAGGAAGGGTGAGGGCTGAAAAAAGCGCCGGGACAAACCAAAGCGTAAATAGGGAGGGTCCGAAAAGTTTAAAAACCGTTCCCAAAATCCAAAAACTAAGGGGCGGGATTTGGCTGATCCCCTGGAACAAATGGAAGTCCCAGGTTTTTGAAAACTCCAGACCGAAAAAACAAAACATTGATTCGTCAAAAGTCGGCCAACCCGCCAGGGAAGTCAGGCGGAAAAACCTGAGGAAAACGGCGAATAAAGCCAAAGTCAGGATTAATCCCCTGGAGAAAACAGGAAAAGCGATGTTCCAATTCCCGATGGGCGGGGACGAACGGTCCGATTTGGAACCGGCCAAAACGAGGGGGACCAGGATTCCGAAAAGAATAATAAGGATTTTTGTCCCCGGAGGTAATGGGAAGAAGGAAAGGAGGGAGTTCGCCCCCAGAAACCAGAAAAAAAAGCCCCATCCCATTTCGCCGGGGAAAAAGCCGTAAAATTTATTTTTGCCTTTGAAAATCAAAAGTTTATTCCTTGGGTTGGGGGAACAAAATCCGGTTGGATCTTTCCGTTCGAACTGGGCGCGGTTTGGAGAAGTTTTTTTGAAACGCGAAACGGGGGAACCGTTAAAATATAGCATTCTTAAAAACCCAAAAAAAGAATTTCTTTGCCTCTTTTAAACCCCGGAGGGGACGACTGGGGCCGTCTTGCCAAGATTTTGGGAACTCCTTTAATCCCCTGAAGGTTTGGCCCTAAAGTTCCTGAGGATCCGAAGGTAAAAGAGTGAACGGGGTTGGCCCCCTAAACGGAAACCACCTTTTCCCGGCGATCTTTTTTGGATGCTTCAGGATTTTTTATCCGTTCTTTTCCCCTGTTCCGGGGTGTTGGGGAGGGATTTTGGGGGCGCCCTTTGGTTCTACGGCGGGTTTTCGGCGTACGGTTTCAATTTTAATGGTTTTCTTCCGGGACATGATGTGATGAACTACCCTTGGCGGAAGGGAGCGGTTAGTTCGTGCCCCTGGAAAACATTCTCTAAGGTAAAAATCGTGATTCCATACCTTGATTTAAAATCCCAATATCAATCCATCAAGACCGAAATTGACAAGGCTGTCCTGTCCGTGCTGGAGGGCGGACAATATGTTCTTGGACCCGAGATTGAGGCTTTTGAAAAGGAATTCGCGGCCTATTGCCAAACCTCCAACGCGGTCGGGGTAAGCTCGGGCACCAGCGCGCTTCATCTCGCGCTACTTGCCGCGGGAGTCGGGCCGGGGGATGAGGTCATTACCGTTCCTTTCACCTTTGTGGCAACGGTGGCGGCCATTGATTACACGGGGGCCAAAGCCGTTTTGGCCGACGTGGACCCCGAAACCTATACGATGGATATGAAGCGCCTGGCCTCCGCCGTCACCCCGAAAACTAAAGCCATCGTTCCGGTCCACCTTTACGGCCAAACCGCGGACATGGACCCCCTGCTGGAAATCGCGAAAAAACACAAACTCGCCGTCATTGAGGACGCCGCCCAGGCCCACGGAGCGGAATACAAAGGGCGCAGGGCCGGGAGCATGGGGGATATGGGATGTTTCAGTTTTTACCCGGGAAAAAACCTGGGGGCTTTTGGCGAGGGCGGAGCCGTTACCACGAACAATCCCGAATTCGCGAAAAAAATCAGGACCCTTCGGGATTGGGGCGCCGAGAAAAAATATCATCACGACCTGAAGGGCTTTAACTACCGGCTGGAGGCCCTCCAAGGGGCCATCCTGCGGGTGAAATTAAGGCACCTGGAACAGTGGACGGAGGCCCGGAGAAAGCTGGCGGGAATCTATGACCAGAAACTCAAGGCCGTCGGAATCAAGCCGCCGGTGGTCCGCTCCGCCTCCCGGCATGTTTACCATGTTTACGCTGTTCAGGTTGAAAACAGGGACAATCATTGGGAGGGGCTTGCCGCGAGGGGTATTCACACGAATATTCATTACCCCATTCCGGTCCATTTACAAAAGGCTTATTCCAATCTTGGATATCAAACAGGTGATTTTCCCGTTTCGGAGTCCCTGGCGAAAAAGGTTTTGTCCCTCCCGCTATATCCCGAAATGAACGAGGATCAGGTGGGCGAGGTGGTTGGGGTTTTGCGCCACCGTTTGATGGCCAGGTGAATGAAACGAATTTCCTCCCCAGTCTTTTTTACGCCGATCAAAACCGATAAAGGCCGATAACGTGATGAAATCAATTGGATTTAATCGGTCATTATCCGCTTACAAAATTATTTTTAGGGTTAGAAATGGTTTCTAAAACTACGAGAAAATCCCAAACATGGTCCATCATCATCTTTTGCTTCAACGAAAGGGATTCCGTCCAAAGGGTCTTTGAATCGGTTTTTAAAACCATGGCCCGAATGGCCCCCGGGAAATTTGAGATCGTAATTGTGGATGATGGAAGCACGGATGGTTCGGCTGAGGTTATCCAAAAAATCAAGGCCAAATCATCGAAGGTCCGGGTCGTTTTCCATCCCCGAAACCTCGGGATTGGAAGGGCGCTTTATTCCGGATACGCGCATGCCCAAAACGAGAATGTTTGCGCGGTACCGGCGGATGGCCAATTCAATCCCGGAGAGCTTATTCCCTTCCGGAACGTTCCGCCCAAAACCTTTGTCTCCTTTTTCAGGAAAAAACAGGCGGGCTACAATCTTTTTCGTTTGTTTCTTTCGGCTTTTAACCGCCTTCTCAACCGGATTCTGCTGGGAATCCATCTGCGGGACGTCAACTGGGTAAAAATTTACAAGCTCAAGGAGCTAAGAAAGCTGAATCTGAGGCTTCGAAGTTCCCTGATCGAAAGTGAAATTTGCGCGAAGCTTCTGGCCCGGGGAAATGACTGCAGGGAAATACCCTCCGTTTACCACCAAAGAAGGGGCGGGGAGGCCAAGGGGGGATCCCTTCTTAACGTTTGGAGGGCTTTCCAGGAGACCCTGAGGCTCGCGGTTATCGTCAGGGGTGATCAGGGCCGGTGACGGGCTTGTGGGGGGCGTTTTTTGGGGTTTTTCGGCCGCTTTGAAATTTCCCTTTGGCCTTGGAAACGGTTTGAAACGGTGAAGATCAGGGATAGAAAAGTCAACGCCACGGTGGGATATAAAAAACGAAAATCGGCCGCGGGGGCATAGGCGATATATCCCGCGCCGTAAAAAAAAGCGGAGAGAG
>JAHFCG010000151.1 GCA_023249615.1 candidate division FCPU426 bacterium
CTTCGCGATGACGAAACGTCTGGCCCGTGAAGAGGGGCTTCTTTTGGGGATTTCCTCCGGGGCTAATGTGGCGGCGGCCATGAAAATCGCGAAACGATTCGGCCCGGAGGCCAGAATCGTCACCCTCTGCTGTGACATGGGCGAGCGGTACTTTAGTTTGGAAGATGAGTTTGAGGCCGCGAGCCATTCGGACGGCGTCTGAAATCGATTGAAAATTTTTTTAAATGAGCCTTGGGGTTAATCACCTAAGACTTTTCAAAACAGCCTTATCCAGGACGATCCCACCTAACAAAGCCTGGAACCCATCCTTTCCGGTGAAGGCGTTGTCGCTCCAAAGTTTCGTGGGGGATCTACCCGGAGGACTGGCTTAACATGAATCTTTACGGAAAAACCTTCGCCGACCTTTATGACCGCCATTTCAGCGATTATGCCTCCAAGGCCACGCCGTATTTATTAAAGTGGTTTTCCTCCCAACCGGTCTCACAAATCCAACCCTCCATTCTTGATCTGGGATGTGGAACAGGCCAATTGGGTCTTCGTTTTTTGGAAGCGGGATATACCTATACCGGGCTGGACCATTCCCCTCATATGCTTCAAAAAGCGGAAGAAAAATGCGGAAGATTTAAATTGGAGGGGAAGGCTCAATTTCTTGAGGCCGATTTTTCAAGTTTCAAGATCTCCGGCCCCTTTGGATTGGTGGTTTCCACTTATAACTCCCTGAACCATCTTGAAACCCCTGAAAAATTATGGGGATGTTTTGGTTCCGCCAGGAAAAGTCTGGGGGAAAATGGCTTGTTCCTTTTTGATTATCACACCAGGGCGGGTTTGAAGGATTGGGCCTCAGTGGAAACGGCGGAATGGGATAGGGACAAGGTAGAAATAAAAGGGGAATTTAACGAGAAGCGGGCCGGGGCGGTCATGAAAATAAAAGGAACGGTGAACGACCAGCCTTTTGAGGAAATTATTTCAAACCGGGCATTTCCCCTTGTGGAAATAGAGGAGTGGTTATATCAGGAAGGGTTTACCCAGGTGACTTTTTCCGAACTAGTTAACTTGGGAACGCCCTTGTCAAAACCCGAGGAAGAAAAACGGGTTGTAATAATCGCCGCCTAGGTTTTAGCGGCCGCTGCTGTAAAGGTCGCCTGCGGCTTGCCCCGCCTGGACGGCCGCGCCGGCCATTCCGCCCGCTTTTCCGGTTGTCTCAGAAGGGGTAGGGGTGACTTCCGCGGAGGCGGCTTGGGGAACTGGTTTGTCGGACCCGGAAACCATCGGCCAAAGGTAAACATAACCGGCGTATCCTGCACCCGCCAGAACGATTAAAATCAGGATCGTACTCACCATCCCTTCGCCCTTTTGATTAATTTTTTTCATTCCCCGGCCTCCTGGTGAAAATTGAATTTCAAAACAAGGTTATCACCAAATTAACCCAAACCGCTGTGAATTCTTGGGCCCGGGGCCTGGGCTTGGATAATGACCGCCTCCTCGTCCAATAATTTATCCCATCGATTTTCAATTTCCCTGGCCGAGACCACCTTTTTAGCCATGTCTAAAAACAATTGATAATGTCCGTTTTCGGAGGAAATAAGGCTCCCGTAGAACTTGTTAAGCTCAGCGTCACTTCCGGCCTCCACAAGACGCTCGAACCTTTCGCAGGAACGGGCCTCGATCAGGGCGGACACCAGCAACCGGTCGGCCAAATCATGGATATCCTTGCCGGCGCGGACCAGTTTTCTCAAATCCGCGGCGTATTGATTTTTGTGTGAGCGGGCAAGAATACCGCCTTTTTTCTCCAATAATTTCAAAACCAATTGCAAATGCGCCGTTTCATCCCTGGCGATGGTTGAGATGGAGGACAACCAATGAAGAGGGGGTCTCGCTGTCGGCCAGAGGTTTAAAAACTCAAGGGCGTTGTTGGCGGCTTTCTTTTCCAAATAGGCTTGGTCCGAGAGCAGCTCCAGGGGTTCACGCAATACCGCCTCGGCCCATTGAGGCGGGGTTTGATAACGAAGGGGAAGGGTTTTATTTGAGCGCATGAATGGTCCTAGGAAAAAAATCGAAGCCAGCACCACCCGTCAGCCTTCGGCCGAGGGCGTAAACGAGACTCAAAGACACCAAGAGGGTCTTGGTTTTAAAATCCAATCAAAACTTGGCGTCTTGGAGCTTGATGTGCCTTTTCCGTTTGGTTTCGCCTACAATGTCACCATTCTATCGTTTCAAAGGAACCAACCGGTTGAAATATTTTCACAATCAAAAAAAATACATTTCTCCCACGGGCCTGTTGAACGACCTCCAACAATTGGTTTTCGCTGTCGTCCGGGCTTTCAAAAAGGATTCCCGCCAGGTCAAGGGACGCAAACGCCTTTACGCGAGCTCACTGGCTTTTAAGACCGCTCTTGCCCTGGTACCGGCATTGGCGATCTTGATGGCGGTTTTGGCCGGGGATGGTTTTACCCAAAAGCGTGAACAGATGCTGGACAAGATAGTGGACGTTATTTATCCGGTGGAGACAAGCGATGAGGTGGGAACCATCGGGCCTCCGGAGCCTCAGGAACTCCGCCAGTTGAGGGAAGCGGGCAGGACGAAAATTCATTGGATGGTCAACCGTTTCGCCAAACAGGCCGAAAAAATGGGAATTGCCGGCTTCGCGGTTTTTTCGGTGGTCCTATTTCTCCTTCTTCGGGACGTGGAGGACTCCTTTAATTTTCTTTGGGGAGTGGAAAAGGGAAGGCCATTTCTGGCGCAGGTCTTCAGATTTGGCTACCTTTTAATCGGGGCTCCCTTGTTGGCGGGAATGCTTTTGTCATTCCGTGCCTGGTTTCAGGGAGGGGTCATCTTAAAAACCTGGCTGGGGAGCTGGCTTTTATCCACCGCTCTTCCCTTTTTATGCCTTTGGGCCGTTTGCGGTTGGATGTACCACTGGCTTCCCAACACCAAAACAAGTTTCAAGACGGCTTCCTCGGCGGGCTTTTTGGCGGCCATTTTACTCGAGGGCGGCCAGTGGCTGGTGGGGTGGTATACGCTTCATGTCGTGGCGAGTTCTAAAATTTACGGGGCGCTTTGGACGATTCCCGTGATCCTCATTTGGTTTTATTTGTCCTGGACCATCGTTCTTTTTGGAGCCGAGGTGGCTTATTTTCTTCAACAGCACCGCAATGAGAGGGCCCGGTAAGGCGACCGAGTCAAGCTCCGAAATTTAAAGAAATCATGTTTACGCCCTCGGCCGAAGGTTGACGGGAGGAGTTGGATTGGGTTTTGATTTATTTTTTGTTTAGGCGGAGGCGGTTGTTGAGGTCGCGCTTTTTCGCCGCGTCCTCGTGAATGCCCCGCAAGGTGGACTCGCGTTTTTGTTTGAATTTATTCTGAAGAAGTTCCCTCATGTTTTTCAGGCGGTCACGAGGATTCCCCTCGTCCAATTTCTGAAGAAGCTCATTCTGGTCCTCGTCCGAAAGGTTGGCGATGGAATCCAAAACAACCTGGCGCTCAATGAATTTACGCTCGACGACTGCTTTCTGGGTCAGCCATCTTTGGTAATTGTCCCGTTCCTCCCTGGTCAGCGTCCTTTTGGGGAGGAAGGTATCCTGATCAAAAGCGAAATCAACATTTTGGTTTTCTCCCACCTTTTGGGTCTGACCGCCCTTTTGAACCTCCACCACCCCGTGGTAGGTGTTGGTTTGAACGGCGTTTTCCTTTGTCTCGACCTCAAACGCGGTTCCTCTTACCCCGCAGACGACTCCGCCGGAGGAAATTTCAAAAGTGGATTTACTTTCGCCGAGCTTTTCAACCTCGGAAAGTATTTTCCCGCCCAGAAGTTTGAGGCGGCTGAGGAAACCTGACCCTTCCTTTTGGCGGGTAAGTTTATCCACCTTCACATCGGATTTTTCGGAAATATGGACCATGGTGTTTTTATTAAGGGTAAGGGAAGCCTTGGCGCCCGATTGGGTGATTATCTCGTCGCCCGCGAAAAGGGTTTGTTCCTCCTGAGCTTTTTCAAGCTTGCCGGTTTTCTTATCCCTGATCATGACGTTTCCGTGGATATCCTGAAGCACGTATTGGAGGGGAAGGGCGGGATTTTTTTGGGGGGAAGACTTGGTTTCTTTTGCCGAGACCGTTCCGGCGGACAGGAGCGTTCCGAACGTTAAAATCGCGGCTAAAACTGATGTGATTTTTTTCATGGCACCCATTCTAAGGCGGTTTTTAAGACCCCGGCAACCGGATATGTTTTCAACCCAGCTTTTTGACGTTTAATCCCTTTCGGGAGTTTCAAATTTGAAAACCCCTGATTTTGTCAAATTCCCGTTATATGATGGGTTTTCTCCTGCTTCCCCTAGGATCATTAATGAAAAAATATATTTTAATCCTTATGTTGGTGACTTTGCCTTTGCCCTCTTTGGCCCAACCCCAACCGGCCCCCAGCTATTTAAAGGCCGTTACCTTTCATGTTTCAGTAGATGATTGGGCGGATGTTTGGATCAACGATATTCCCATTGTGGACAGCCAGCCCTACACCAGCTCCGGAAAGGGCCCCCAGGCTATCGCCGCACTTCCCAAAAGTCTCTGCTACTTTCAAAGGGAAAATATTCTCGCGATTGAGGTAAGCGACAAGGCGGTGAGCGTGATGGAACCGGGGGACAGCGTCGGAATCGCCTATATTCTTCAGATGGTTTTTTCCGACGGCAGGGAACTTCTCTTAACCAGCGACGACTCCAGGGACCACACCAGTCATTACATCGCCGATCGATTCGCGGGAGAACCCCGTGACTGGCACAAAATGACCTTCAACGACGAGTACTGGCAAAAGGCCTACAATACCGGCCCTTCCATACCTTACGCCGCTCTTCTTAACAACCCCCAAACCAACCAGCCTGTTTCTTTTCTTTCCGCGAGTTCAAATTCATCAAGGGCTCAAGTGGGAGGAGAGCGTCATTTGTTTCGAAGAAAGTTTTTTCTTAACATTGGAGATAACCCAAACTGCGGATCTCCGGCACCCCGCATCGAACCCCTGGTGGTATCCCAGCCGGACATTCGCCATCCAGTGAAAATTCCAACACCCACTCCCATTCCCCCGCCGACCCCAACTCCCTGGGTGATTAAGGCTCCCGTGATGACGCCGACTCCGGTTAGGGTTAACCTTCCACCTCCGGCGAGACCAAAAATTAAAACCAGGTTTTGGAATACCTTTACACCCACTCCGACCTTTCGTTTGATTCCCCTCGTAAAACCAAAACCCGTTTATAAAGCGCCGGTAATGGAGCCTTCCGTTAATCAGGTTATTCCATCAACGCCGACCCTTTCGTTTGTTCCCCCGGAGGCTGAGCCGCAAACTATTGTGTTTGACACCCCTCCTGCTAACATTTACATGAGTTTTGCCGACGGGCCAGGGGTATACCGCCTCGAGGTGTTTGACGAGTCAGGGCGTCATTTTAAAAACCTTTTTGAACGCAAAATTGTGGCTACGGAGGAAGCCTGGGCTGTCTGGGATGGAAAAAACGACCAGGGAGCGGAAGCACCCCCCGGCCGCTACTTCGTGATTTTCTCTAAGGATGGGAAAGTTTTAAAAAATATTTTTGTGACCAGAACCCCGTTTAAGCAATAGGAAAGTGGCTGGTTTTACGGTTTTCCTTTGAAGGGGATAACCGAAGAAACTTTATCGCTTTAATTAATTCTAGGTGGTCTGAAAACCATGGGAAATATTATGGCGGGCCTCGGCCTGGCCCTTATCGGCGTCATTCTCTTTTTACTGGCGGATATGTTCACAAAATATCCGGCTTCCTCCGAGGCGCCGCCTCCGTGGCCGTATCTTGCGATGAAGGCTGTTTCCTATTTTTTTTTGGGAGTTGGGGTAATGGTTATTTTGACAGGGTTTTTTTGAGGACGGAATGACAAAAACTAAAATGTTAATCATCGGTGTGGGCGGTTTGGGGTGTCCCGCGGCGCTGGCTTTGGCCGAGGCGGGGGTTGATACGATTGGCCTGATGGATCCCGATAAGGTTGAAATTTCCAACCTTCACCGCCAAATCCTTTATTCCGATAAGGATTTGGGGCGTACCAAAGTGGAAGCCGCGGGGGAATATTTACAAAAACATTTTCCTAAAACGAAAACTATTCAAATTCCTGAGGCTTTTGGAGTCGGCAACGCCGAAAAATATCTAAAAGAATATGATTTGGTTATTGATGGATTGGACCGTCTGGAAAAGAAGTTCTTCCTGAATGACTGGTGCGTGAAATTGAGGAAGCCCTTTGTTCACGCGGGAGTGGTCAAATTCGAGGGGCAGGTTTTGCCCGTTCTGCCCGGCCAAACCGCTTGCCTTCGTTGCCTGATCCCCAAAATTCCTCCCCCCTTCGCCATGCCCACTTGCCAGGAAGCGGGAGTTCTGGGCTCCTTTTCCCAAGCTATCGGCTTTTTACAGGCTCACGAGGCCCTGAGGCTCGCGGGTGGGGAGGGCCCTTTCCACCTTTGGAAGGTGGACATTCAGAAGAGGGAAACCCGTTCCATTATTCCCGGCCGTAATCTGGACTGTGAGGCTTGCGGAAAAGGGAAGGTTGAGGATCAGGTTGTGGAGGGTTTTTGCGCGAGTTGATGTTTAACTGTCCGCTCCGGGGGGCAAAATTGAGAAACTCACGAGTGCTTTTTGCCGGAATATTGCTTTTCCTCAACTGTGGGACATCTGTGCTGGCTGATTCTCAGTCGCAGGGAATCCATAGAGTTTCCATGACAACCAAGGCGGGGGTTGTCAGAACAGGTTATGTTTTGTGGGACCAGGCAGGAGTCTTTACCCCAGGTAAGTTTTTAGACTATTACTTACACCACACGCACGGGTACAACGAATTTAAGTATTTTAAA
>JAHFCG010000152.1 GCA_023249615.1 candidate division FCPU426 bacterium
AATTTGTAAGTGTGGGAAAAATGGAGTGGAAAAACCAGGGGTGAAACAATTTTTTCACGAGGTTGGAGGCGTCGGCTAAAAGCAGCCCCTTTTAAACGGTTCGTTTTCCTGGAAAATTTAGTCGTATTGTATTCAAAATTGAACAAAGTTGTTAAAAAAATTAGGGGAAATCGGTGCTAACACACCCAAGGTTTAGGTTTTTGAAAGGGTGAAAAGAATGGGAAAGAATGTGTTTATTTTGTCTTCATCACGAAAACCCCGTCCCAATTGGAGGCGGGCGGGGTTTGCTTCAAAACCTTGCAGCGTTCCATGAAAATTCCGGCTGGGCCGTCCTTGGGATCCAGTTCCAGGCAGTTCTTGAAACATTTCACGGCCTCGTCCCACTTTTGGCCGCGGTAAAGGGCCAGGCCGTCCTCAAACGCCTTTACCTTCATTTCCTTCATGCCCGCGCCCCTTAACCGGTGGTCGATGAGTTCGTAAATGCGGATGGGTTCGTTCTTCCCCTTTACCTTGATGAGGTCCAATTCCCTGCAAAGCATGTCGTCCTTGACGTGGCTGTAAGTGGATTCCGCGATAATGATTTCAACATGGTATTCCTTGGTGGTTCCCTCCAGCCGGGCTCCCAGGTTCACGGCGTCCCCGATCAGGGTGTAGTTCTTGATGGATTGCGAACCGACGAACCCGACGACCATGGGTCCCGTGTTCAAGCCGATGCCGATATCAAGCCTTTGCTTCCCTTCCAAATCCCACTTCGGATGAAGCACTGTATGCAAAAGGTCCACCATTCCCAAAACCGTACTGCAGGCCCGGTAGGCGTGGTCCTTTTGGTCTCCCGGCGCTCCCCAGAAGGCCATGATGGCGTCCCCGATGTATTTATCGAGGGTTCCCTCGGTCTGGAATATCAGGTTGGTCATTTGCGTCAGGTACTCGTTGAGGATCGCGACCACTTCATGGGGAGTGTGCTTTTCAGAGTAGGTTGTGAACCCCCGGATATCCGAGAAAAGGACCGTCAGTTCCTTTTCCTCGCCGCCCAGCTCGATACCCGCGGGAAGCTTCATGATTTCATCAACCACCGCGGGAGCCACCATGCTCTGGAACATTTGCTTCATGTAACGGCTGTGGCGCACCTCGGTCCTGAACTTATAGGTGGTCAGCAGTAAAAAGGTGAGAAGCAGGGCGAGGCTGGGATAAACAATATTGATGATGTAATGGGCGTATGAAAAAAGGAAACAAGCTCCCGCCACATACCCGAAGAAAATCAAAAGCAATAACAAACCTCCCTGAATGGGCGTGACCCTCGGGGTAAAATACCAGACCGAAAAGGCCAATAAAATGATCAGGAAATATTTCAACAACTCCGAAGCCAGGGTCATGAAATTGCCGGAATAGACGTTTTCGATAATGGTGGCGTTCAACTCGACGCCGGGATAGGCTTTGGTGAAGGGGGTCGGCCGAAGGTCGTAAAGACCCTGGGCGGTGGCGCCGACCAAAACCGCGGAGCCCTTCAATTTTTCCTTTTGTTCGGGCGAAAGGGTCCCGTTAAGGACATCGCTGGCGGAATAGGTGGTGATGGTCCCCACTTTTCCGCAAAAATTAATGAAGGCCATCCCCTTATCCAAAATCGGGACCTTGCGGTTTCCCACTTCCACATAATCACCCGCGTTGACCTTCACCGGATCCTTTACATCCATTAAATAACGGGCGGTTTGAAGGGCCAGATGGGGAATCAGCTTGTCTTTGTACATCAGGGCGGTTGGATAGTACCGAAAAATGCCGTCCCTTTCGGGGATGGGGCGGATATTCCCCGAATCTTTGGTGCTCTTCTGTAAAAGCGGAATGGATACCAGGGCGTTCTCGGTATTCCAAAAATCACTCTTGGTACCGCTTATGAGTTTGGCCTCGGTAAAGTTAAGGGATTCAGGTTCAAAACTGGTCGCGTCATCCCCGACCTCGCCCTGATTGAGGGGAACAATCGGCAGGAGAACATTTTTGGTTTCCTTCAGCGCGGCCGCGAATTCGGCGTCGCCGTTTTGGGATTCCTGAAAAGAGCGGATGTTTCCCAAAACCTTTTCCTTGAGGGCCTTGGCTGTTTTGGAGGTTCCCTGGAGGGCCATATCCAGGGTTGCCTGAAGTTGGCCCAGCATTTTCGACTGGTTACGCTCGGGCTCCGAAAACCATACGTCATAAAACACGGCCTTGACTCCGGCCGCCTTCAAGTTGCGGACCAACTGGGCGTGGAAAGCACGCGGCCAGGGCCATTGGCCGATGGTCTTGAGGCTGGTCTCGTCAACCGCGACAATGATGACCGGGGCCTGGGGTTTTCGGCTTCCCCGGATGGGGTAACGGATGTTGTCGATGGTGCTGGATTCCAGGGACTGGAAAACCTGAAAGTTCAGGAAATTCGAGATGAAAAGGGCGAAAACAATTCCGAGGGTCATCCAAAAGGAAATGCTTTTTCGGTAGCGGACCTTGATTTCTTTGGCTTGGGGGGCTTCGGGCATGGGGGCATTCTACGTTTGACCCAAAGGGCTGGTCAAACAATTAAAAATGAACAATGGACAATGAAAATTGCCGGCCAACCGCGAGGACGGATTTCCATTTTCCATTTTTCATTATCAATTTTACATTTGTGTTAAGAGGATGCCGATCTGTATCTCTGAAGCCCTTTCCCCCAAAGCCAAACCGTAAAGGCCACGAAAACCAGGCCCAGGACGAAACCGTAAAAAACCAAACCCGTTTCCATCTTGTGGATGAGAACCTTGGCGGGGAAATTGGAAACCACCAACATTGGAATGATGGTCATTAAAAGGCGGCGGAGGAGCCAGGGATAAATGTCCCCGGGGTAGCGGGAAAACTGACCGAATTGCCAGTAAAGTTCCATCAGGTTATTGGAACGCCCGATCCAAAAGGTCCAGATCGAAAGAGAGAAAAGGATCGAGTAATAAATGAGTACGCTGTTCACCACCAGAACCAGGAAAAGGAGCACCCCGCTTAACCCCACCGTCATTCCCATTTGGCGCAGGGCGTAAAGAATGATAAAAAGCCCGACGCTGGTGTTGGCCATGGAGGAGTAATCGGTATAACGCAGGGAGACCAGGAATTGGGTGTTGATGGGCTTGATCAGGTTGAAATCAAGGTCGCCCTGGCGGATTTGGTCTGTCAACTTGGTGCAATTTTCATAGAAGAGCCCCTCAAAAAGTTGGGTAATGACATGGTTGGTGCCCATCAAAATGATCATGTCCCACTTTGTCCATCCGGCAATTTGCCCGGTTTGGCCGTACATGACCTGGATATAGATGAATTGCATCACCAACCACATAAATTCCGTAAAAAGCCGGACGAGGAAGTTTGACTTGAACTGCATCTCGCGCACGAGGCAGTTCTTCATCATGAGGCCGGTGAGCCTGAAATATTTTCCAATTGTTGTAGGCACTTCAGTTCCTTTACTATCCGTCATGGCGAGGCCCAGCCCCAATCGGGGCGTTTTGGGCCGTCGCAATCTCAGTTCGAAAAACCTGAGATCACCACGTCGACAAACACGCCTATCGGCGCGGCTCCTCGTGATGACAACTTTAAATTACCCGCCAACAGCCGAATACCGTTTCAAACCCGCCTTCCACATCACCTGGCTGATCCCAAAGAGAATCCCGATCCAAAGAATCCCAATTCCCAGCAAGGCGGGTAAATGATCCTGGGGCACCTTTCCCATTAGAATGACGCAGGGCCAGTAACCCTCATAGCCAAAGGGCGAATAGGTCAAAAAGGGCTGGAGCGCCGCCGGGAGGATGTTTAAAGGTATCAAATGGCCCGAAAGGAAAAACTCGATCATCATCACCACGAAAAGAAAAGTTGAGATTTCCAAAAACCAAAAGGCCAGAATACCAATGATGAAACAAAAGAGCATGCCGATGGAAAAAGCGATGACAAGAGAAAATATAAACGCGATTACCTCCACCAATCTCGGGGTGTGGCTGAAGAAGTGGCGCATCAGAAAAAAGATGGGGGGGAAGGTGAACAACGCCACGTACCAGAACACGAGTTTGTGCGCCAACCGGTACATGATCTGGTACATCAGGTAGTTCATGGGGCGGGTGAGGTAGCGGTTCAGGAGGCCGTCCTTGATGTCTTTCATGATGTCGGTCATGGTTCCCGGAACGCTTGAGAACCCCCGGGCGATAAACATGAGGGCGTAATAAGCGACCATGTCCTCGTAGCTCATTCCCCGGATGGAGGAATCCCCGCCCCCCGCCTTGCGGGCCTCATAAACGGCGTACCAAAGGAAAATGGTGGTTACCAAAGGCATGAACCGGAAAATAGCCCCAAAAACGTAATTAGCCCGATAGGACATGTCTTCCTGGGTGCGGGTCGAAAGAATGACCCAGTACTTGTGGAATGGGGAGCGAGGTTGAATTGTAGTTGAGCTAGCTGACATCAATGCCTTTCCAGTCGTCATTACGAGGAGGCCCTGATTTTGGGCCGACACGCTTGTGGTAGTTGGCCTTTGGCCAACCATGCACGGGCCAAAGGCCCGACGCACAATCCGAACATTCCACAAAACTGCGGTTTTTTGGTTTACTTCAGATTGCTTCGTCGGTCAAAGCATGACCTCCTCGCAATGACACCCTTACTTCATTACTTCGGATCCTTTAAACACCTTCTCAATCACTTCTTCGATCGGCACTTCCTCGATATTGATGTCATCCACGTCAAAGCCGGTCAGGAGTTCATTGGAGACCTTTTTCACGTTCTCCCGCAAAACCTTTAATACCGCCTTCACCTGGGTATATTCCAGCACTTCCCCCATCGCCTGAAGTTTCTCTTTTGTGATCTCGCCCGTTTTGAAGGTCACGGAAATGATCTTGGATTGGGAGAACTTCTCAACGACGTCATCCAAACGCCCGTCAAAGATCTTCTTGCCGTGGTTAATGACCACCACCCGTTCGCACAGGGCCTGGATGTCATTCATATAGTGGCTGGTCAGAAGAATGGTGGTTTTGGTCCGGCGGTTATAGTCCTTGATAAATTCCCGTATGTTCTTTTGGGCCACGACATCCAGCCCGATGGTGGGTTCATCCATAAAAAGAACCCTCGGCCTGTGCAAGAGGGACGCGATCAACTCAAACTTCATGCGCTCGCCGAGAGAAAGCTCCCTCACCATGATGCCCAGGAGCTTTTTGACCTGGAGGAGTTCTGTCATTTCATCCAGAACTTCCTTGTAAGCTTCATCCGTTACCCCGTAGATTTCCTTGTTGAGATAAAGTGATTCCTGGGCCGGAAGATCCCACCAAAGCTGGTTCTTTTGGCCCATGACCAGGGCGAATTGGCGGCGGTATTCGTTCTTGCGTTCCCAGGGAGTAAAACCCATGACCTTCGCGGTACCGGTCGTGGGATAAAGAATGCCGGAAAGCATCTTTAACGTTGTGGTCTTCCCCGCCCCATTGGGGCCCAAAAAGCCGACCAGTTCTCCTTCCTCGATGTTGAAGGACACGCCATCCACAGCCCTTACCTCGGTGTATTTTCGGTTGAAGAGTCCCTTGAAGGCCCCGCCCAATCCCGGCAGGCGCTTTTGGGTGCGGTAGATTTTGGAAAGGTTCTCGACTTCAATGATGGGCATGGAGGTTGGTTCTCTTTGGTCTTTATTTGTTCGACGAGGTCGGTATTATAGGAATCGGTTTAGAAAGATTCCAAGGCTTAAGCCAAAATAAATGCCTACGGTGTCATCACGAGGAGGCCTCTTTTGGCCGACGTGGTGATCCGAAGCCAACTATCAAACTGCAGTTTTTGGAATGTTTAAGATTGCCGCGTCGCCGGGAAATCAGCGCCTCCTCGCAATGACAAATTGAAAAAGGTTAATGCAGACTGTAGGGCCAGGCCCCCGTGCCTGCCCAGGGCGGCCACAGAGGGCCGCCCCTACAAAACCTGAATAGGAACCAATCGTGGCCGGCAACGTAAACACGCTTAAGATTATCCGTGAGTTGCACCGCCTCTACCCTAAGACGAAGTGCTTTCTTCATTACAAAACGCCCTTCCAACTGCTCTGCTCCGTCATCCTTTCCGCCCAATGTACCGATGACCGCGTGAATATCGTGGCTCCCGGCCTTTTCAAGGTGTTCCCCACTCCCGAAAAAATGGCCAAAGCCAAAACGAAGGATTTGGAAAAACTTATCCAGTCCACCGGCTTTTACCATAACAAGGCCAAGAACCTGATGGGTTGCGCCCAAGTATTGCTGGCTGAATTTGGGGGGAAGATTCCAAATACCATCGATGAATTCATAAGAATTCCTGGCGTGGGCCGCAAGACCGCCAATGTGGTTTTAGGGGAAATAAACGGGACTTCCGAGGGTATCGCTGTCGACACTCATGTTCTTCGCCTCTCCAAACGCCTCGGTTGGACCAAACACGAGGATGCGGTGAAGGTGGAGCGGGATTTAATGAAGGTTATCCCAAAGGAGGAGTGGCTGAAGTTTACCCACCGCCTGATTCAACACGGCCGCAAGGTCTGCGACGCCCGCAAGCCACTCTGCAACGTTTGCACTTTGGCAAGACTGTGCCCCTCGAAAAATAAATTTTTCCCAACCATCAAATAAGTGGTTTTTCGTTTCCCTTAAATCCATTTATTTAAGAACCACAAACATTTCCGAGATAAAATCTAGGCATATGAAAATTCGGTCATGCCTGACCTTACTGTTCTTAAGCCTCACTCCCCTTCTTCACGG
>JAHFCG010000035.1 GCA_023249615.1 candidate division FCPU426 bacterium
GGGTATTCATCACCTAGGAGGGCAAGAAAACCCGCCAACACCATGTCCGGCGAATCCTCGGGAGAAATCCGGTGTGCGGCCAAAACCACCAGGGCTCCTTTTAAAAAATCGAGAGCGAACAATAGCAATCCCCAGGAAGCGCCCGCTTCTTTCCACACCAGGGCTAGCCCCACGTTACCGTCACCCTTTCTTTTCAAAAATATCTTCTTGAAATTTTTCATAAGCAGGTAACCAACTGGGATAGACCCGATCAAATAAGCCCCCAGGTAAATAATTAAATCATCCATTAGTTGGTCCTTTCCTGAACGTGTTTACTTTACCAATCTTTTAAACATCGAACGACGTGCCACCGCCACGAGTACCACCAGCCAAACCAGTAAAAGCGGAACCGCCTGGGGTTCAAAGGGCATTCCCAGGGTCAGGGTTCGAACCAGTGAAATGACCGACGTTAAGGGGAAAAACCAGGCGACCTTTTGGAGTACATCCGGCAGGCTCTCGATCGGATAAAAGACCCCGCAAAACAGGAACATGGGAAACACCAGCAGATATTGCGGATAAGCCAGTTCGTCGATACTGCGGGAAAAACCAGCCGTAGCCAGGCCCATCGCTGAAAAAAGAAACGCGCTCAGGAAACAAACGGGAAGAAGGGTTAGGAGACAGTGAGGGGTGAAATCGCCCGTTCCCACCCCGATCAGGCCAACCACCTCCGCCGCCACGGTGGCTTTGGTGGCGTCCCAAAGCAGTTCGCCCCAAAGCACTTCGGACAAGGTAATGGGGGTAATGGCGATGGCCTGGAATATTTTTTGGTAATACATCCTGACAAAGGCCCCGTAGGAACCCTCGAAGAACCCCTGAAAAAGAACCGTCTGCGCGATGATGCCCGAAAAAATAAAACTGCGGTAGGACATGTGCATTCCCTCGGTGGTAATGTTTCCCACCAGGGCCCCCACTCCCAAACCAAAGGAGAGAAGGTAAAAGATGGGTTCAAGAAAGGTCGTGAGAAGGTAATAAAGGAGGCTCTTCATGAAGGCGGAGTAGTACCGCATCCAGACACAGCCGATGCTCCAGAGGGTATCGGGAATTCTCATTAATCCACACCATGCCTGGCCGCAAATTTGCGCTGATTTTCGCGATGAAACATAAAGGCCGGAGTCTCAAAATATTTTGTTTGGATTTTTGGATTTAAAACAGCGAATATTTGCGTAAATTCGCGGCCAACGGCTGTTTCGGTTTTCATAAACCCTCCACCCCGAGACGGCTTCCGGTCAACTTGAGATAAACATCCTCCAGATTGGGTTTCCGTTTCCAAATAACCCCAGGTCTCACTTCTTCCTCGACTTCATCCCGATTGATATGTTTGGCGATTAATTTTTCAGGGGAATCCACATCAAGGATTTTTCCCTGGTGGAGAATCGCCACCCTGTCGCAAAGTCTCTCCGCCTCTTCCATGTAGTGCGTGCAAAGGAGGATGGCGACCCCCTCGCTTCGGGACTGAACCAGAACTTCCCAAAGCATCCGGCGGACATCGGGATCCAAGCCTGTGGTGGGTTCATCCAGCACCAGAACGCAGGGCTGGGAAATAAGGGCCCGGGCCACCTGAAGACGCCGTTTCATCCCCCCCGAAAGGTTTTCAATGTTCTCCCCGGACTTTTCGCCGAGGCCGAATCTTTCCAATAATTCCCCCGCCCTTTTTTTCGCCTCAGGTTTAGGAATACGGAAATAAGTGGCGTGAAGAATGAGTTGGTCGAGAACCTTGAAGTCGCTGTCGAGGGTTTCGTCCTGATTGCAAACGCCCAGAACCCGCCGGGCCTGCTTGGGCTGCGTGTGGACATTGTGGCCGTCCACAAAAACCTCCCCCCCGCTGGCGGGATAAAAGCCGGAGATGCACTGGATGGTCGTGGATTTACCGGCACCGTTGGGGCCCAAAAGCCCGAAACATTCCCCAAGCGCCACTGAAAAGGAAATATCCGAAACGGCTTCCACTTCCGAACCCGTTCGGGATTTATAGCGCTTGCTTAGGTGGACAACTTGAAGGGGATCAGACGATGGGTTCATGAGGTGATTTTAACCGGAAAGACCTGGAAAAAAACAGCCACGGACTAAAACGATGGGATGAAAGGATAAAATTTTTCAGGGATAAAGCGAAAGGAAACCTTTTAACCGCGCTTGTTCTTTCTGGCCTTGTTGGGATTTTCCTTCGCGGTGGCCGAAACCCAGGATGAAGCGATGTCCTCAATGCTGAGTTCCTTGGCCCATTTGAAACCACCCTCAAGGTCACTGCGGGAAAAACTCGATTCCAAGTGCATGACCAGGTCCACCATCCTATCCTTCGTTTGTTGACGGCAGGTGGGATGGGACAAGGCCACCATGAGGATGCTGATGGCTTTTTTCTCGTTCTTTTGCGCCTTTAAAAGTTGGGCCACTCCGACCAGAGCGTCGGCCAAAAGGGGTTTGCACTGGGTCGGCAGGGCCATCGTGATGGCCATCTGGAAATATTGTTCAGCCTCGCCGAATTCTTTAAGCGTACAGGCGATTTCTCCCAGGTGAATCAGGGAAACAACCTGGCCCAGGTCATCCCTTACCTTTGTGAAAATCTGGAATGATTCAAGAAAGCGTTCCCTCGCCTTCGCCAAATCCTCGCGGAAAAGCGCGACTGTCCCCAAATGGAAGTGATTCCAGGAACTGTTCTCCAAATTAACCCCGAGATCTTCCACCAAAGAGTAGGCCTCAAGATAAAGGCGTTCGGCTTCCTTGTCGTCCCTCATGGCCAAACGAAGATTTCCCATCAGGTCGTGGACCCAAGCCTGACCCGGAATGTCTTCCCCCACACAATAGAGGTGAAGAGCCTCATCCAAAAATTTCGCGGCCTCGTGGTAATCCCCCGTGGCCCAGCAAAGATTTCCCAGGTGCGCCTTGGAGCGGGCGATCCCCTGCAGGTCGCTGAGGTTTTCGAAAATTTTGAGGCTCTCTTTATAGACCTCGCGGGCCTTGTCGTATTCACCGAGAATTTCCTCAGCCCTTCCCAGGCGGGCAAGGGACAATGCCGTTCCCTGGGAATCCCCGGCTCCGCGATAGGCTTCCAAACTTTTTTTATAAAAATTGGTGGCATCAGAGAACTTACCGGTGGCAAAAAGGGTGTCGGCTTTTTGAAGAGCGGCGTAGGCGTTTTTGGCGAGGACTTCGGCATTTTTGGCAGGTTTGGAGCTTGGTTGGGTTAAACGACTATCACGAGTGAAATCGATCATGGTTCACCGCCTGATAACGTTTTAAGGCGTGGTTAGGGCATTGCTTGTTTCGTTAATAGTTTACCTCTTTTTGGTTGATATCCACACCTTTTTTAAATTAGCGCCGGTATAAAGCCTAAAAACTCTTTCGGTTTTTTCAATTTCCCGGCCTAAGTGGCTTACTAAAACGGTAAATCATTTTTTCGGTTTTTAGAAAATAAAAACCCGTTTTTACCCCCGGGTTCAGGGATTCTGCCTGTAATCCCAGGCACCGGTAACACCCGAGGAATCCGCCAAAGCCTTTTCCAATTTTGGGCGGTCAGGTGAAAGCCCGCAAGCGGGATCAGTCACGGTAGCGTCTCCCGTTAAAAGAAACGCCTGACAGCGACAGCCTCCGAAATCCACTTCCTTTAAATCGCAAGAACTGCAAGGTTCTGGTAACCACTCCGTGCCACGGAATTTGTTGAAGGATTCGCTCTGGCACCAAATCCAGTCCAATCCCTTGTTCTTCACGTTTTCCAGTTTTAGGGAAGGAATGGAATAAGCCGTCGGGCATGGCAAAATCTGACCCGAAGGATTCACCGTGATATAACGCTGTCCCCATCCGTTCATACAGGGTTTGGGCCGGTCGTAAAAATAGTCGGGGATGATGTAAAGAATTTCCATCTTGCCCCGAAGACGAGCACGGGCCGCCTCGGCAACCTTTGAGGAGGCCAACACTTGTTCCCTCGTGGGCAAGAGGCGGGAACGGTTTTTAAAGGCCCAGCCGTAATATTGGGTGTTGGCAAGTTCCAACCGGTGGGCTCCCAGGGTCTCCGCCAAAGCAATCAGCTTTTCCAACCGACTAATGTTGTCCCGATGCAAAACAATATTAACGGTCAGTGGAAATCCCAGGGACCTAACGATTTGAGCCACTTCCAGTTTTTTCGCGTGTGCTTTCGTGCCCGCGATTTCATCCGCCAAGGATTCCTCTTCCGCCTGGAAACTCAACTGGACGCTGTCCAGTCCCGCTTGCTTTAAGGCTTCGGCTCTCCTTGGGGTAAGGCCCAACCCGCTGGTGATCAGGTTGGTATAGAGTCCCAGTTGGTGAGCGTGAGAAACCAGTTCCTCCAGATCGGGGCGTTGAAGCGGTTCCCCGCCGGAAAAAAGCGCGTGCAAGACTCCCAACTCCTTGGCTTGCCCCAAAACTTCTTTCCATTTTTCAGTCGTAAGTTCGACCCCATGGGGCTTGGTCTTGTCCCAAACGGGATTGGAGCAATAGGGGCAATGCAGGGGACAACGGTAGGTGAGTTCCGCAAGAAGCCCTAGTGGTCTAAACTCGGACGAGCTTTTCTTCACGGCGATTGACGGCTCTTGGGAATTAGAAACCAAAGAAGGCTTTTCGGACGGCGCTCCCCACTCGACCAACCCCTTGGCTTCCAATTGTTTTAGGGTAGCTTCCACGTCCCCCGCTAAAAAGTCGCCAGGGGTTTTGAAATCTTCGGAGAGCTTCAGGAGAATTTCTCCCAGTACCCTTTGACCGTCGCAATAGCGAAGGATGGCACCGGCGCTTTCATTTAATTGAAGTAGTCCCTCAGGGAACAACAAAACCCACTTGTCCGTGGCCGGGTCTTTCTGGAGCCTGGTTCGGGCGGCTAATCGGGGGGCAAGGTTAGGTTCCATAATAAAAATCCTAATAAACCAAAATTGAACCACAGAGTACTCAGGGTACACAGAGAAAGATTTAAAAAATTCTTAAAAATTTTATATTTTTACTCTGTGAACTCTGTGCGCCGCCGGAGGCGGCCTGTGGTGAAAAGTCGTGCCGTTAGGCTTCCCCGCCGCCATAGGCCTCGGCCATGGCGTCCAGCAAATCCCACAACAAACCGCATTTGAAATTGAGGGCCTTCACAGCTTCTTCCTGAAGCTCAGCCGTGTTGCAGTAGGTAAATGTCAGCTCCAATCCCTGGTCGGAATCCGTCTTAGCCTGGGTCACCCGGGATTTGAAATATTCCAGCCCCGAAGGTTTCACCCAGGTGTAATACTTTTCAAAGGCGAGAATCCTTTCCTTCATGAGGTCAGGCGCGAAAAGCTCTGTCAGGGAGGAAGAAACCGCAATCGGCCATGGTTTGGTGCGGGCGAAATGCACGTAGGAATCCACCGCGGCCTTGGCCTTGGGAAGAAGCCCTTTGCCCGATAACAATTCCTCGCGGGTAAGCCCGGTGGCCTCCCCAAGCTTCAACCAATTCTCGATACCTCCCTCGCCCTCCTTCAATCCATCGTGGTCACTAATGCGATGAAGCCATATCCGCCGTACCTCCCGAACAGGGCAATTGGAAATAATGGCCGCGTCTTTGATGGGGATGTTTCTCTGGTAATAAAAGCGGTTGGCCACCCAGCCTCTTACCTGGTCAGGCGTGAGCTTCCCGCTGTTCATGTGTTTATGAAAGGGATGCTTGTCGTGGTAGCGGTTCATCCCCACGGCCTTGAGTTTGCCTAAAAATGTTTCTCTGTTCCACAGTTCAGTCATGGTTGGTTCCTGATTAAAATTTCACCTTTGAGGTGGGATTCCATTTTGGACAACTAATTAATTTCAAAACACCTAAAGCGTGAAATCCATGCCATCCACTCCCACTTCCACCCCCGCTTTCATCACTTCCTGATGCTGGGATGTGGAATCGCTGAGGATTGGGTTGGTGTTATTGATGTGCATGTAGATTTTACGCTTGATGGGAAGTTTGCGGATAATTTCAAGACTTCCCCCGGGCCCTCCCACCCTCAAGTGGGCCATCTGGGTGGCTGTCAGCGTTCCGGTTCCGGTCCTGGCCATTTCGTCCTCGTCCCAGAAGGTACCGTCCAAAAGCAGGGCGTCGCAATCCTCGATCTTCTCAAGAACGTGTACGGGAAGATCGGCGGTATCGGGAATAAACGCCAGCTTTCCACCGGTATGTTCATCCACCAAACGGTAACCCACCGCGCTTCCCTCTCGCGCCTTAGAACCGGCGTAACGGGGCAGTTTGCCAGGGACTTCAAAGGCCTCGTAGAGTAGACCGCTGGGGGTGCCGTCACTTTTCAAAAGTTGATTCAGGCTGGAGGGTGCTTCGTGCCATGCGACTCCGCCGTAGGATTTCAGGACTTCGGAGATTCTTAACCCATCATCCAGGGCCCTGCGTACCGCTGAGGTTGAATGTAGGTGAAGAACCCCACCCTCGCGCAAAATAAAAATACCAAGGACATGGTCAAGGTCCGCGTTGGTAATGAGAGCCCCCTCAATGGAGGAGCCGCGGATTTTTCCGGATTGAGGTAAAAGAGGGGGGAAATATTCAATTTGATGCCGGATATCGGGGGAAATGTTGAGAAGAAACCAGGAGAGGCCGTCGGCGCTGACAGCGGCAGAGGATTGGGTGCGTGCCGAAGTACCAGCCTTCCCCAGCCGGGCTTCCCGGCAAAGGGCGCAGTTACAGTTCCACTGGGGGAACCCGCCGCCAGCGGCGGTTCCCAGCAATCGGACGCGCAAGGCCGGCTCTTAAAACCGCGCCTTAAAAAATCTCGCTTTCGTCCATGCCGGAATAAGCGGTACATTCCGAATTTACGTTCACTTCAACAACCTCAGGCTTCATCCAAAGATTTTCCATCTTCTTCCTCCAAAAAATTAAATTTCATAAACCTAAAAAACACCCGCCTACTTCTGCCGTTGCAAGGGCAAGGCATGGCTTGCCCTACGAAACCTTTTGAAAATGCGGGACTAGGATTCCGCGCTTACTCCCGAACCAAAAGTTTCAAAACCCACCGTTTGCCATTCGCGGTGACCACCACGTAGTAAAGTCCGTTGGCTAGACGATCACCCGTTTTATCCACCAGGGGGATTGTCAGGCTGTTCAAGCCCTGGGGAACATCTGAAATGGTTTTATCCTGAACTTTTCTAAAGGAGACGGTAAAGACCTGGTAATGAACGTTGGAAATCGAATCAAGGTTCAATAACAGCGTTACCGACCCGCCGGAAGCGGGATTGGGATAAAAAACGGGTTTGGGGAAATTCAAAGGAGTGGTGGTAAAAGAAGCCGAAAAGATTGGGCTGGGAGTTTGGGTAGGAGTAGAAGTTGGAGTTGAGGTGAAACTTGGTGTGAAAGTGGGAATGTTTGAAAGTGTAAAAGTAGGAGTAACCGTGTTCGTAATAGTTGGGGTGGGAGTAAGTGTTCGAGTCGGTGTAAGGGTCGGGGTATTAACCGAGGTGTTCGTCGGAGTGAGCGTGAAAGTTAAAGTGGGCGAAACCGTGGGGCTGAAGGTCGGGGTCTGAGTCGGGGTACGGCTGGGAGTCAAAGAGGCCGTCAAAGTAAAAGTAATGGTGGAAGACAAAGTAGGGGTTGACGAAGCCGAATTAGTGGCGCTGGCAGTGGGACTGTTGGATGGCGTTTGAGTGGAGGTAGAGGTCGGCGGGGGAGTTCCGGTGGAAGTTGAAGAAGCCGTGCTTGAATTTGTGGCGGTCGAGCTTTGTGTGGAAGTGGGTGAAGAGGTCGCGGTTTTGGTAACCGTAGCGGTTAGGCTGGCGGTTGCCGTTTGGGTCGAGGTTGAGGTTGAAGTATTAACGGGGGTATCCGTCGCGGTATTCGCGAAGGTATTCGACGCGGTTTGTGTGGCAGTTCGTGTGGCGGTGTTCGTCAAGGTGGGTGTCGAAGTATTGGTGGCCGTATTAACGGAGGTATTAACGGGCGTGTTCGTTCGGGTGGCGGTAGCCGTGTTCGTCGAGCTGGAGGTCGCCGAATTGGTTGGGGTGTTGGTGGGTGTATTTATAAACGTATTGGATCGAGTAGGGGTTGGCGTGTTGGTCGCGGTATTGACGGAGGTATTGGTGGGTGTTTGAGTCGCCGTGCGTGTTGCGGTGGAGGTCAGACTGGGCGTCGCGGTATTGGTGGCGGTATTGATGGAAGTATTTACCGGCGTGTTCGTTCGGGTTGGGGTAGCTGTATTCGTGGGGCTTGATGTCGCGGAGTTAGTGGGGGTGTTGGTAGGGGAATTTACCGGGGTATTGGTTCGGGAGAGGGTGGGAGTGTTGGTCGCGGTTCGGGTTGGGGTGTTCGTAGGACTTGAGGTAGCGGAATTGGTAGGGGAGTTGGTTGGGGTATTCGCGGGGGTGTTAGTTCGTGTGAGCGTAGGTGTGTTGGTAGAAGTTTGAGTTGCCGTGCGGGTAACAGTATTCGATGGGCTCATGGTAGGTGAATTGGTCGGAGAATTTGTGGGAGTGTTGGTTCTCGTCGCGACAGCCGTAATGGTGGCCGTGTTGGTCGGGGTCCGGGTGGCGGTATTCGTCATGCTGGAGGTGGGGGAATTGCTCGGGGTGGCCGTGGGGGTTCTGGTGGCTGTATTAGCCGGAGTATTCGTTCGGGTCGGTGTATAGGTAAAGGAGCCGGTCGGAGTTGGGCTTGGCGTGGCAAGGAGTCCATAGACCACGATGCTGTTGGCGGTGGGAACGAAAACCTTTCCATTGACCACACTTGGAGGGGCGAATTTAACCACGGCTCCCACCGCCGAATCCCTGTTCCCCGCCGCCTGGGAGCTGTTGTAAAGCTCCGTAGCAAGATTAGTGGCGTCATAAGCGTGAAGCAGAACCGGGGTTCCGGATGAGAGAGCCCAAACAATCCCGTTCGTGTTGCCGTTGGAGGAAACACTTGGAACGCATCCCTGGCCGCCAAAGGTCGCGGTGCTTTGTGAGGCGAACGGTGTTACATATTGTCCGTTGGAGAAGCGGAAACACTTCAAGGGTTGCGCTGTCATGCCCCAGTAAACGTAATTGGTGACTCCGTTGCTGTAAATCGTCGGCGAGGTGAAACCCCTGCCGCCGATGGAAACCACCATCTGGGGAATGTTGTTGGCCACAGTGCTGAATTTACCCATGTTGGCCGTATCCACCACATAAAGATCCCCTGGATTATCCGCGCCCAGCATCAGGGTCGGATGGACGGCCGTGCCCCAGGAAGCGGGTAAAAGACACTGCCCCGCCGACCCGATATCCTGGTCCGCCGCGCTGAGGGTGGCTTCGTTCATGGGGGAAAAATAATCAAGCACCGTCACCGCGTTTCCGGAGGTATTTAACTTGAGAAAACATTGGCCAAAGTTGGTGACAGGCGCGGTCTGGTCGAAGGTTCCGTTGGAGGAAAGAAAATAAAGGTTCCCCGCACCATCCACCGAGGGACCGTTGCCCGATTCCCAAAACGAGGCCTCGGTATTTCCGGCCGTTGGAGCTGAATTGAAGACGCTGAGCTGTTGGGAAATATTCGAGGCGTTGTACCCGAGTACCCAGCCGTGATAGGCGCCCCAGTTATTGAAATCACAATGGGAGGTGAAACTGGTGTAAACCACGCCGTTGGAAAGGGCCAAGGCGCATCGTTCCTTGTGGGCACGGGCGACAAAGGTGATGGCGGCATTGGTTGGAGCCACTGCCTGGATGGTAGTGGGGCCGCTGAATTTTTCCGCCCCCGTCGAAATATCCAGGGCGTGAAGTTGTTGGTAATAGTTGGTGGCGGCCGCCGAGGCCGTCTTAATCATGGCCACGAAATAAATGGTGCCCGTGGCGGTGTCGATAACCGGCGTGTCCGTGATGCCGAGCTCAGGGGTGATCTGGGAACAATTGTTGACGTCCGCGGAAGGTACCGAGGTGGTCGTAACCCCGGCGTTGGTGCCGATGAAACTGACATGCCAATAGGTCACCGCCGCCGTATCGGCGTCAAAGGCATAAGCACTATCATGCTCGGTCACCACGAAAACCACGTTGTGGGCACCCCCGCCGATGGTGATGTTGGGAAGATAAAGCGGCTGGGCGTAAACTTGGCCGTCCACAGAGTTGGAAAAAAGCTTGCCGAAGGTCGCCTGGTTGACGTTGGCGGTCGTGAGGATGGTTTCGGTTTGATTCCAGCCGTCGCGGGCCTGGTTGTTATGGTAGGTGGTCAGGGAAGTTTGGGCCTGGGTGCCGGTTCCCGAAAAAAACACCAAAAAGAAAACCGCGGCTAAAACCGTTTTTTTTCGAATTGAAATTGCGAAAAGAAACTTCTTCAAAAGTCCCTCATGATTTGGCAAGAATCCGACGCTTCAACGCCGGTTCAAATGAACTCGAGGTAAAAAATACCATTTTTCAAGGGGTTTTGCGCCTCTTTCGGCCCTTTTTTTAGGAAACCGACTAATGGGGTTACTTTAACGTTTCAGATCGGGGATTTTTTTCTTCAGAGTCTCCCATATCCGGAAAATAATTTTTTCTTTAGGGTTTGGTTTAACACCCATTATCTGGGAAAAATCATCGACTTAAGTTTAATCGGTTCAAGCCGTTAAGTGTACCGAAGGAAAAAAACATGGAATCCATCACGAGAATAGAAAACCTGATCACCGAAATGCCGGAAAAAAAGTCCTCCCTTCCGGAGGATGAGATTGCCTTCCTGGAACATTTCATCGACAAGATGGTGAAAGCTCAAAACAACATCAATAAGGCCGCGGCCCAGGCCGCCATCCGGCAAAGGCAGATTCGCGAGGAGTTCGAGAGGCGGGTAGCATTTCTTTCAGGCCGGCTCCACGAGGCGGAAAACGCCTTGGCCGCGTTGGAAGAATCCCTCTCGCAGGCGGAGTTATCCCCCAGCGACAACGAACTCCTCAACACCAAACGCGGTGAAGTGGTTTACTGGAGAACCCAGCTTCATCAGGTTTGCCCGCCCAGCACCGCTAATTTTTTTGTTTAATGTTTTGAGGAACTAGAAGTTAACGTCAAATCTGGCTCCCATTTCCCCTAGTTGACTAGGCATGTGAAACACCCCGCCGAGATTGCCCCAGTGACCCGAGATATAGACCCTGCCGTTAATCTGGGGAGTGAAGGCGCAAACCGTGTCGAGTCGGGGGAGACCGCACTGGTCGAGAAAGCTTTAGAGGTTTGACTCCACAAAAGAAAAGCCTTGAGGTTTCCATGCTGAGGCAAACAAGAAGTTAAAAAAGGTGGGAACTGCCGGTTAAAACTTATTCTCGTTGATCAACTTCTGAACCTCAGCCTCGACGGAAAAGGGCTGGTCGGGATTGGCCATGAAGGCTTCCTGCAGGTTATAGGCGTTCACTTCCAGGGGAATCTTGGTGTATTCCCCGGTTCTTAAAAGTCCCCTCATATACTTGTTCGCGAATTGTTTATGGCCCATCTTCTGGTATTGCACCGCGTGAACCAGCTCGTGAAATTGAATCTTGGCGTCCAATTCCCCGGAAAAAACCACCACATCGATGAAGGTGGTTGCCTTGGTTCTCTCAAGGGAAAAGTGGATGCCCTTTTCATTAATTTCTTTCAGGAAATCGGGATTCTCAAGGGGGCCGTCCTGCTTTTGGAAAAACAGGGTCGTTTTCAGGATGGCTTCGGAAAAAAAGGGTTTAAAGACTTCAAATTGCCCGGGGGAAAAAGGGGCGGCATTTTCGGCGAACAAGTCCCGTTGGGTCTTGATATAGGAAGCCGTCTTGGCGATGTAAGCGTTAATTTCATTTTCGGAAAAACTGCTGGTAAACAGCATGGAAAACTCTTTCTGTTACGGATCCGGTTTCAGCCGAACCCCTTTGTTACATCAAAAATACCCGAGATGAGCAGTTAAATAAAGGGTTCCCAAAACTATTTTGGTTTAACGTTGGAGGTTAAAATAGTTTGACACCTTTACTTGATAACCAGCCCTTCGCCCTTTGCATCTACCTTCACCGTTTGATTTTCAATGATCTCCCCATCCAAAAGTTTCAGAGCCAATTTGTCCACCAGATCGTGTTGGATAAGACGTTTTAACGGCCTGGCGCCGTAAACAGGGTCATACCCCCGCTCAGCCAGGTAAGCCAGCGCTCCCTTGGATAACTCCAATTTAATTTTCTTGTCCGTTAGGCGGGCCCGGAGGCCTTCCAGCTGGATATTGACGATGGCCTCCAACTGGCTTTCCGCCAAACGGTGGAAAATGACAATATCGTCGATTCGGTTGAGGAACTCGGGCCGGAAAAACTGGCGCAGTTCCTTCTGTAAGGCCCCCTTGAGTTCCGCGTCGGTTTTCTTGGATTCCATAATCTGCTGGGAAGCGATATTGCTGGTCATGATGAGAACGGTGTTCTTGAAATCCACCACCCGGCCCTGGCTGTCTGTCAAACGGCCGTCATCCAGAACTTGTAAGAGAACGTTGAAAACATCGGCGTGGGCCTTTTCGACCTCGTCGAACAAAACCACGGAATAGGGACGGCGCCTGACCGCCTCAGTTAATTGCCCGCCTTCGTCATAACCCACATAGCCCGGGGGAGCCCCCAAAAGCCGTGACACCGAATGTTTCTCCATATACTCGCTCATGTCGATACGGATCATCATTTTTTCGTCATCGAACAAATACGCGGCGAGGGCCTTGGCCAATTCCGTTTTTCCCACACCGGTGGGGCCCACAAGGAGAAAGGAGCCGAGGGGCCGGTTGGGATCAGACAAACCCGACCGGGAACGGCGGATCGCGTTGGAAACGGCTTCGACCGCCTCATCCTGGCCGACCACTCTTTTTCTCAGGGCGTCTTCCAGGTGGATGAGTTTTTCGGTTTCGCCCTCCATCATTTTGGAAACGGGAATGCCGGTCCATTTGGCAACCACGCCCGCGATTTCCTGGTCCGTCACCTCTTCCTTGAGCATGGCGCCCTTTTTCTGGGTTTCCGCCAATTTATCCTCCAGCTCCTTCATTTTCTTCTGAAGCTTGGGCAGGGTGTCATAACGAAGCTCGGCCACCTTGTCGAGCTTTCCTTCCCGTTCGAATTTGGTTTCCGCGACCCTGATGTTGTCGATTTCTTCCTTGGCCTTGCGTAAATCCTGAATAGCCTTCTTTTCGGACTGCCACCGGGCCTTCATTTGGGAGGAGTTTTCCTTCAGGTCCGCCATTTCTTTTTCAAGTTTGGACAACCGGTCTTTGGAGGCTTCGTCCTTTTCTTTTTGAAGGGCCTGTTTCTCAATTTCCAGCTGGCGGATCTTTCGTTCCACCTCGTCCAGCGCCACCGGCATGGAATCGATCTCGATGCGGAGTTTGGAGGCGGCCTCATCCATCAGGTCAATGGCCTTGTCGGGCAGGAAGCGGTTGGTGATGTAGCGGTTGGAAAGTACCGCCGCGGCCACCAAGGCGGAATCCTGGATGCGGACGCCATGGTGAACCTCGTAACGCTCTTTTAATCCCCTGAGGATGGAAACGGTATCCGTCACCGAAGGCTCGCCCACCAGCACCTGCTGGAAACGGCGTTCCAGCGCCGGATCCTTTTCGATGTACTTGCGGTATTCATCCAGGGTCGTGGCGCCGATGGCCCTGAGCTCCCCCCGGGCCAGTGCGGGTTTTAGCATATTGCTGGCGTCCATGGAGCCTTCGGCCCTTCCGGCCCCGACAAGATTATGGAGTTCATCAATAAAGAGGATGATATGCCCATCGGAGGACGTGACCTCTTTCAGGAAAGCTTTTAAACGATCCTCAAATTCTCCCCGGAATTTCGCGCCGGCCACCATGGCCCCCAAATCAAGCGCGATAACTTTCTTTCCTTTCAGTCCCTCGGGAACGTCGCCGGAAATAATCCGTCCGGCCAATCCCTCGGCAATGGCGGTTTTTCCTACGCCCGGTTCCCCGATGAGAACCGGATTATTTTTGGTGCGGCGGGACAAGACCTGAATGACCCGGCGGATTTCCTCGTCCCGTCCGATGACGGGATCCAGTTTTCCCCGGCGGGCCAGGTCCGTCAGGTCTTTGCCGTATTTTTCCAGTGCCTGGTATTTGGCTTCCGGATTCTGGTCGGTCACACGGTTGTTGCCGCGGACTTCCGCCATGGCGGAGAGGATTTTGTCACGGGTCAACCCATTTTTCTTGATGATTTTTCTGACTCCCCAATCCTCCGGATGTCCCGGTGCGGGCGAACCCTCCAACAGGGCCAGAAGCATATGTTCCGTGGAAACATACTCGTCCTTCATTTTGTCCGCTTCATTTTGGGCGCCATCGAGGGCCTTGGTTAAACGGGGCGTGGCGTAAATTTGGGCGTCGCCGGAAACCTTGGGGAGCCCCAACAGGTCCTTATCCAAATGGCGGTCAATCGCCACCGGATCCAGGCCGATCTTTTTTAAAATCGGCGAAACCACGCTTTCTTCCTGGCGCAAAAGGGCGAGAAATAAATGCTCGTTATCCACCTGCGGGTGGCCGTATTCACCGGCCAGCGTCTGGGCGGTTTGAACGGCGTTTTGGGCGTTTAGGGTGAATTTATTGATGTCCATGAAAAAGCCGTCCTCCGCCGCCCCTTTTTCGAGGTCCATAAAAGGCAAACAATAGAAAAAACTTTCTTTTGTCAGGAACAAATTAGGACTGAAGTGGTGTTCTTTCAATGATGGGAAACATATTTCAAGGTCAAAATAAACCTTAAAAACCCGCCCCAAAACAAGGGGGGGAAAAAACGGAACCATTCCATGCCTTTTCCGGGCATAAATTATTCATTCAAATGTTCGTATATTTTAAAAGGCAGGGTGGAAGGCAATTCGGGCGAGTCGTCCTTTTCATTAAAACCTTCGGGAATTTTGAAAAAATACCAGGTATCCCCAACCTTCCCGGTCGGGGTTCTTTGGGTTATCCAGCTTCGGGTGATCTTTTGGGCTCCGGGAAGAAAAGCGGGCCCTAGCTGAAGGAAGGAAAGGTTGACGGCATAAACCCATCCGGGTTGCGGATCGGTCAAATCCTTTTGCCTCCAGGTTTCCCAATCCAGGCCGTAAAGTTTTGGATCCGTTATTCCAAAATAGGCCAACTTAACCCTTTCCCATCCCTGTTGCCGACCGGCCTCCGCGAGTCGTTTGGTATCCTGCCCGATATCAAGGTTGGAATCTCCCAGCCAAAAAATTTTCCTGTCGCCGGGGATCAACTCGTTGAAATAACTAATATGCCTTGGAAAATTCAATCCCAGGCTGACGGCCTGGAATAAAACCAGAAAACCAACCGCGGCCCGGGAGACCCTTTTAATTTCTCCCGAAGTTCCCTCCCAAAGCCACCCGGCACCCCGCCCGGCCATGAGAACGCAAAAAGGAAAAACCGGAAGGATCTCGCGGATTCCAATGTTGTGGAAAGGGACCATGGCTGAGAAAAACATGAGACCCGGAAGCCATAACCAGGGGGAAATTCGTGTTTTTTTTAGGACTCCCAACAACACGGCAAGGATGAGGCAAAGAAGGAAAGGCAGCGCGCTTTTCAAAAGAAAGGCCAGGGGAAAATAAAAAAAATGATTTTGTTTTGTCAATTCTCCCAGAAAAAAGGTGGGATGCCCTGAAAAGGAGCTCATCGCCCTGAAACCGTCCAGAAAATAGGACATAGGCCAGCCATGCTCCGGCATTTTCAGGGTTCCCGGAAAGTAAATAATTGAAATAAAAGAAAGGGCGCCCGCGAATCCGAAAAACCACCGGTGGAGAGCCCTAAAAGAAATCCATTTTCGGTGTTTGGATCCGGCTTTTATCCACTGAAGAATTTCAAAAAATAAAAAAACCGGGATAAGGATAACCCCTGAAAACTTAGCCGTCATGGCCATTCCCGCCAGGGCCCCGGTTCCCATCGAGGATTTCCAATCGGGTTTTTCCAGGGATTTTTGAAAGGAAAAAACGGCGAGAAAAAAGAAAAAAGTCAGGGGGATATCGGCCAAAACAAGCCCTGAAAACGCGAGAAAATTCGGTTCAAGGGCCCAAAAAAATAACGTGAAGAATAAAACGGAAGCGGGACCGTTTCGCGCCGCGAGAAAAAGTAAAAAACCCAGGCCGAGGCCGAAAAGCAGCGAAACGCTCCTGCCGGCCAACAGGATGGTTTCAAATTTTTCCCTGTTTAAAACAAATAAAAAATTAAAATCACGCCTTTCATAGTTTGTGAAAGGGGCCCCGCTGTGGCTTTTCAAATTCATCATTCGAAGGGGAAGCGCCTGGAGGGCTTTCGCCAGCGGGGGGTGGCGTGAATCGGAGATCACATCACCGTTCCAATAAAAATATCCGTCGGAGATATCAACGACCTCATCGCCCGCGGGGGAATCGGCGGTTAAACGGGGAAAGACCTGGACGAGAAAAAGTAAGGCGAAAGGGAGAAACCAAAAAACGGAAACATGTCTGTTCCACCCTTTGGGCTTTTTCATGGGGAAAATCGCTCCAATCACGGGAATCGGTTTTTATTATATATGAGGATGAAAAAGACGGGGAACCCACCGAAGAACGGGTTAAAAAGCCCGGCCGCCCTGGGGTTTCGAGGCCTGTTTAAAAATTCCGGGCATTGGCCCCAACCGCTTTGAAAATCTTGTAGGAAGGGTTTTGGGGGAGAAGTCCGACGTCAAACCCGTTTTCAGCGATCGCCTTTTGGTACCACTTGGCGCTTTTTTTAAAGGTACGTTTCTGGGTTTTAAAATCCACATGAATGAGGCCAAACCGTGGATCGTAACCGTGGCACCATTCGAAATTATCCATCAGCGACCAGGCCATGTAGCCTTTCAGGGGAACCCCCTCCTGAATGGCCCTGTGGCAATTGGCCAGGTATTGCCCGAGGTAATAAACACGCAGGTCGTCCTCAATGGTTTCTTCGATGGACCGGACTGAATCACGGGTGGGCAAACCATTTTCGGTAATCAGCAGTTTTTTAAACCCGTAGGTTTTCCAAAGGGATGCCAATAATTCATAAAGCGCCTCGGGAACAACCGGCCAACCCAGGTCATTTATCGGCAATCCGTCCGGCATGGTGAAATCGTTGTCGAACAAATTGATTCCCGGGACGTACCTGGTATAGGTGGGGAAATAGTGGTTCACCCCCAGAAAATCGAGGGGTTGGGCAATGGTCTTTAAATCCTTTTCGTATTCAGCGGAGGAAATTTTCGCGTAGTCGAAAAAGAAGGGCGGGTAGCCCCTGCCCGCGGAGGGATCCAGATAGGAACCGTTGTGAAGGGCTTCCATGTTTTTGGCGTGCTGGAGATCCTTGGGGTCTGTGCTTGTGGTTCTAAAGGTGGTCAAGGCCTGAACCCAGCCGATTTCGCCGCCAAGATTCATTTGGCGGAAGGTTTGAACCGCGAGCCCGTGGGCGAGGTTTAAATGATGTACCACCCTGGCGTGAATTTTCCGGTCCATGATCCCGGGCGGGAAAAAACCCCAGATGTACCCCAGCAGGGACACCACCACGGGCTCATTATGGGTGGCCCAAATTTTTACATCCTTCCCCAGTCTTTTAAAAACCACCTCGGCGTATTCTTGGAAAGCGACCGCGGTTTCGCGGTTTTCCCACTCGCCTTTTGCCCAAACAGGGACTTCCCAGTGAAAAAGAGTGGCGCAGGGGACTATTCCCGCCTGGTTCAATTCGTGGATAAGATTCCGGTAAAATTCGATCGCCTTCTCATTCACCCTTCCCCGCTCGGGGATGATCCTGGGCCAGGAAAGCGAAAACCGGTAGGACTTCAGGCCCATTAGCTTCATCAAAGCCACATCGGCCTTGTAATTATGGTAGTGGTCGCAGGCGACATCCCCATCGGTCCCGTCGGCGATGCGTCCGGGGGTTTTCGTCCATTCATACCAGTTGCTTTTGGCGGCCCCGTCAGCCAAGGGACTTCCCTCGATCTGGAAGGAACTTGTGGCGGCGCCCCATAGGAAATCTTTTGGGAATGAAATAAACTGGCTGGACATGGGTTGGGTTTAAACCTTTCGGAGTTTTGACGCGTTAGTTTATTGTTTAATTTCCAGAAAAAGAAGTAATTAAATTGGCGGATTAAAGGAAAGCCCTTTTATGCGGATGAACCTGGTCAAAATGGGAAACCCCATTCTCCGAAAAAAAACCCGCCAAATTTCGTCAAAACAAACCAAACTGAAATCCTTCCAAAAATTTCTTAAAAACATGGTCGACACCATGCGCCACGCCCAGGGGGTGGGACTGGCCGCGAACCAGGTGGGCTCCAACCAGCGGGTGATGGTCATGGAGTGCCGGGGTAACAAACGATACCCCCGGGGAAACATTTTTCCCCTGCAAACTTATCTGAACCCCCGCATTATCCGTTATTCCAGGGCGACGGCAACAGACTGGGAGGGGTGTCTGAGTATCCCGGGTTTTCGTGGTAAAGTTAAGAGGTCCAGAAAAGTGACTTTTGCCGCCCGAACTCCCGACGGCCGGCTGGTACGAAAAACCTTCCGTGGTTTTGAGGCCAGGGTCATTCAGCACGAGGTCGACCACTTGAACGGGTTTTTTTATGTCGATAGGATGAGGAATCTCAAAAGCTTGACCCATCTGGATGAATTTAACCAACAACACCAAACGCGGATTTTGGATCGTGATTAAATTCGCACCGGCGGTTAGGCATGTTGATTTATCTTTCGCGTCACGGCGACGCTTCCCATCCCGGGCCCGACAAACCCTCTTCCCTGACACCCAGGGGCCAATCGGATGTCACACGAATGGCCGAACACCTGATTCAAGAAAAGGATTTAAAAATCGACGCGGTTTGGCACAGTCCCAAAACCAGGGCTCTTCAAACGGCTCAAATTTATTGGAAACTTCTGGGAAATTCCGGAATTCCACTCATGGAAAAGACCGTCCTTTCCCCTGATGGCGATGCCAATGTAATGCGCGATGACCTTCTCCGTCAAAAAACAGGAAACCTTTTGCTCGTGAGCCATCTCCCGTTCCTGCCGGATCTGGCCGCACTTTTAACAGGCGATTCCTCCCTCCCCGGCGTCTTTTCTTTTCCCACCGCCGGTATCGTTGCGTTCGAGTTGGATAAAACCTTCAGGTTTCTTTGGTCGCTGACCCCTGAGTCCCTGAAAAAATGAGCCCTAGTTTTGTTGCGAACTTTCTTTAGTTAAACCTGCCAAGGTTTCAAGGTTTTTGTTTGGTTTAACGAAAAGGTAAGGGGGCTAAAAACAAACCCCCTGTTTTTAGTTTAAAATTTCCATAAACCTGGCCCTTAAACCAACCCTCCCCACACTTCCGCCTTCCGAAAAATGATCAAACTAATAAAAACCCTATGCTATAATGCCCCCCCAATCAGCAGAAGGATCCAACCTCCGGGAGGCTTTTGAAATGTCCACTGCCACTCAAACCGTTAGCGGAACCCATTATCAAGAATTAATGAAGCGGGTGGATTCCGAAGTCAGGCAGCAAGTCGAGGATAATATCGTTTTCTACGCCAACGACGCGGACACTTCGGCCACAGCGGAAAAACAACGCTCCGATAGATTGCGCAGGGCTTACGACAAGCTGGTGGACTGGATCGTTTCCAACCGTCTAAATGAACTGACCCCCCAAGAGGCCGCTTTTCTCAACACCGGGGCCATCGGTGATGTCATCACCGTGCAATTGGAGAAAGAGACCAAAACCATCGAGCTTCTGCCGACTCCACTTTATGAATCCATCCTAAAAACCTTTTCGGGCCGTACCCCCGAGGCAATCAAACCCCCGGCCTATTGCGTGTACGACAAGTTCATGGCCATCGCGCGAAACGAACTGGTCTCTTTCAAGATGGGCAAGGAACGCGAGCGGGACCTGCGCAACGCCTCCGGTTCCGATAATAGCTACGTCAAAAACGAGTGGAAACGCAAGATGACCCAGTTCCGTACCGAGATCAGCATGTCCGTCGCCCAGATGGAATCCAACTTCCCGAAATTCATCATGGCCTTGAACGAGGCCGCGGGGAAGAACGCCAAGGGCGCCATGGAGATCCTCAAGAAGGTGTCCAATATTTGGAGCAGGGGCGATAACGCGACCGAGCCGGAATTGGCCTTCCTCAAGTCCTTCGAGGCCAAGACAGGCCTGGCCGGCGGAGGCATGGCCAAGTGGTTGGACGAGTTGGGGGGCCAAATGGGCCTCATCTCTGAACACGCCCGGCAGGTCGAGGAAAAATACCAGCTGGTTTTAAAGTGCCAGCAGGAAATAGCCAAGGCCGAGGTCATGATGCGCACCTCCCCCGAGGACGGCCAGAAGATCCGCGACGAGTGGAAACGCAAGATGGACCAGGACAAGCGCGAGGTCATCCAGTCCGTCAGTCATGTCGATTTCAATTCGCCCAAGGTCCTGGCCGCCTTGAATACCGCCGCAGGGCAAGCCGCCAAAAGCGCGTTGGATAACCTTAAAGCCGTCGCGGCCATCTGGAACAAGGGCGACCAACTGACCGAACAGGACAAAGCCGTACTGAAAGCCTCCGAGGGAAAAATGGGGGCCAGCGCCGCGGAACTGACAAAGACGGTCACGCCGATCATACCCCTCATGAGCAAGATCTCCGAGCATGGCAAGCAGGTGGAGGAGAAATATCAAAGCGTCGTCAAGTGCAAGCAGGAAATCGACAACGCCGATTCCGGCTTGGTGGCGGTGGCCCCCCCCACCTCCGGACCCCTTTTCGAACAAGTCGTCATCGAGCAGCTTCGCATCGATATCGAAACCACCAATAACGCCTGCGTGAGGGCGGCCGACTCCTCTCCCATGAGGGTCCCCTTCTCCGCGGCCCGCATCCTTCTTTCCAAGCAGCTCCCCGACCAGGGGGACCCGGTGGAAAGCCTTTGCACTCCCACGGCCGTCATGGCCTCCCTGGAAAAGATCCTGAAGGTCCACACCAACCTCTTCAACCGGGACTGGGATGGGATGCACATCATCCCCCCCATCCTGATCGAGCCCCTGCGTAACTTCGTGGATTTCTTCGAGGACCGGTTCGTCATGTCCTTCGTCTCAGGGGAAACCGTCCGCAAGGGCGCTTTCGTGACCTTCACGCCGGTGGACATGCAGCTACTGCGCCTCTGCGCGCTCTACCTCACCAAGGACCAAATTTATGACTACCGGGGCGAGGTCAGGGTCGGGACCTTCATGGGCGACTACATGGGCAAGATCGAGAAGGAAACCAAGGTCCAATGGACGGGCAAGGATAAAAAGTTCACCATGGCCGCCACCCAGAGCACGCTGGATGAGGCCAGCCGCGACGACGCAATTGCCGACTACCTCGACTTCATGCACGCCATCGCCAACAACATCGCCCCCTCACCCAAGATCAGTAAGCGCCGTCTGGCAATCCTGTTGCGGTACGTTCTCTTCGACAAAACCGAGAAGAACATCGCGGGCATCCTGAAGTTGGTGACCCAGACCGACCCCGGTGAGGCCAAGACCGCCATCATGTCTTTCGCCAAGGACAACGTCGATTTGGCCAAGGACTTGATCCGTGCGGCCGTCAAGTTCGACCCCATGGCCTCCAAG
>JAHFCG010000036.1 GCA_023249615.1 candidate division FCPU426 bacterium
ATGGCGGGGACAAGGAACGCCTCCAAAAGCAAACCAAACTTCTTTACCGTGTGGTTCAGGTGGGGGTAGTCCTGCTTGCCGCGGGAACCATCCTGGGCTGGGTCTGGGCCAATTATTCCTGGGGCCGCTTCTGGGGTTGGGACCCCAAGGAAACCTGGGCTTTGATCGCGCTTTTGGGTTATGTTGCCGTGCTTCATGGGCGCCTGGCTGGTTGGTTGAGGGAGCTGGGTTTCACCATCGGCGTTGTTACGGCTTTTCTGGGAGTTTTGATGGCCTGGTACGGCGTGAATTTTATTCTGGGCGTGGGTCTTCACAGTTACGGCTTCTCAAAAGGCGGGTTGCCTTACGTCATAGGTTTTGTGGTCGCGGAGATACTGCTGATGACGGTGGTTGGTTTTAAAACCCAAAAGGCTGTTTAACCACCAAGGGCACCAAGTTCACCAAGAATGACAAAATAAAAAAGTCTGTTGGTTTAAGTGAAAGTTAAGGAATTTATTTTTTTCTTCACTTGGTGCCCTTGGTGGTGAGAAAGGGCTAAAGTCCCGACTTTGCCTTGATGAGGATGGTACTCAAGTCCTGGTCGTCATAGGTAAAGGTCAGCCCGCCATGGTAATAGGGAATGTTTTGAAAGGTGTCATCCACCCCGGCGGTCAGGGTGAAGAAATTCAGGAACCTTAAATTCGCGCCGAAATTGACTTGGGGAATATTCCTGTCGAAATGATATGTGTCCGCCGTGAAGGACAGGGTTTCGTCCAGGAGCCTCAGGTCGAGTCCCCCCGCCACCTGGGTTCGTTTCAACCCTCCCCAAAAGAACAACGGTGATTTTAAAATTCGAAAACCCAGCGCCGCGTCAAAACTGACATTATCCTCGGCGGTGGCGTTGCCGGTATTATTGAAATATTCAATTCCCCCCATGTAAAAGCGGTCCTCGTTGGGGATGATCTGCATGTTGGCGATGGCCCCGAAGATATTATTCGCGTTGTACTTACTGGCCCCGAAGTTCATCAGGAAATGGATCTTATCGATTTTTTGGGTGTAACTGTTCATCTTATCGGTGACCTTGGAAACCGTGGCGATGGCGGAATCAATTTTTTCCCTGGTTTTGGGGTCCAGAATCTTTTCGTTGATATTGGCCTGGATATCCCTGACCCCCTTCGCCAACTCCTTCATTTCGTGAAGCGTTGAAACCAGTTCCTCGTACATTCTTCCGTCGTGGAGCAGTTTGCCAACCGTGGAATTCTTGTTTTGGGCCAGGGCCAGGAGGTTATTGGCCTTATCGAGAGTCTCGGAGAGCTTGTTTTTTAATTCTGAAACGTCCGCCATCATGTTTTTTTCCTCTTCGCTGGTCAGGGAAGAGCCGTCCAAAAGCTCCGGAAGATCGGGGGAACCGGGAGTCAACTCAATGAACTTGTCGCCCAAAAGGCCCTTGGAAACAATTCTCATGAGCGTATCGTTTCGCAAAAGGTGCCGGACATTGCGCCCAACCTGGACCTTTACCTCCAGACGCCGGTTGGAACCGGAGGGCGCGAAATCCACCGATTCCACGGAACCCACTTCCATGCCGGACAGGTAAACCGGAGCGTTTCGTTTCAATCCGCCCACATCGTCAAAATGCCCCAGAAGATGGATCTTGAGGGAAAAGGGGTTGATGCCCCTGATCGGAAAAAAGAGAACAAGAAAAATCAAAGTCATGCTGATGGCCACCAACACGCCGACCCTCAAGCTCATGGTTTCCAGGTTTTGGCTACGTTTCATATGAAACCTTAATTGCGGTTTTTGGCAGTTCCAAAATCACCCTCACCCCTGCCTCTCCCCTCAAGGGAGAGGGGGAAAGGCTCAAGTAAAACCCTCGCCCCTTGCGGGAGAGGGTAGGGTGAGGGGTGAATATCAATTTTGAAGGGGCGCCCCCCTGTGGGCGCCCTGGGCAGGCGGCCCGGCTTTGCCGGCGGCCCGCCCCTACAGTTTGTTGAAGAAATCTTTGACTGCGTTTCAACGGCCACCCCCGCTGGACGCTTTTTCCCTAAAAAAGTCATCCAGAAAACCAGCCGGTTTGGCCTTGAGTTCCCTGATTCCACCCTGCCACACCACGCCCCCGTCCCGAAGAAGCAAAAACCTGTCTCCCACCTCAAAAGCGTCCTTCAAATTGTGGGTCACGAAAATGGCGCTGACCCCCAGTTTCTTCACATCGTTAATGAGGTCGCAGATGTTTTCACAGGTGGCGGGATCCAGGCCCGTGGTGGGCTCATCATAAAGCATGACCTCGGGGCGGTAAATCAGGCTGCGGGCCGTGGCGACGCGGCGCCTCATGCCCCCCGACAACTCGGCGGGCATCATATCAATGGTTTTTTCGAGACCCACCAGCGACAGCATTTCCCTTATCTTTTTTTCAATCTCGTTTGTGTGATGACCTCCGTGTTCCATCAGGAAGTACCCCACGTTTTCCCCCACGGTCAGGGAATCGAACAAGGCGCCGTCCTGGAACACCATGCCCATTTTTTTCCGGACCTCCACCATTCGGGCGTGGCTGGCCTGGGTGATATCCTCCCCGTCCAGAAGAATGGTTCCGGAATCGGCCTCAATGAGGCCTAGGAGCAGCCGAAGAATCGTGGTTTTGCCAGAACCACTTCCTCCAAGAATGATAAGGGTTTGTTTTTCCTCCACCTTAAAGGAAACATCCTTCAGGATCGGATTGGGGCCGTAGGAGAAGGATACGTTTTTAAATTCAATCATGAGGGCACCAATTCTTAATGTTGATTTTTTAATTTTTAATGAAAGTCATTTTGCTGAGCAAAAGTCCTTAATTAAAAACTAAGAATTAATAATTCAAAATTGCTTTTCAAAATCCCGTCCAGAGAATCATCAGCATTCCCAACAAAGCGTTGGTCACAAAGATAAATACACAGCAGACCACCACCGTGTTTGAGACGGCCTTGCCTACCCCCACCACCCCGTTTTCAGTGCGAAGCCCAAAATAACAGGAAACCGCCGCGATCATCCAGCCGAAAACAAAAGGCTTGGTGAGGCCGGAGGTCAAATGGCGGAAGTACATGGACATCTGCGCCTGGTACCAGAACATTCCCGTTCCCACCGTGCTGGCCAGGAAACCGCCTACCAGGGTTGCGAGGATCGCGATGACGGTCAGCATCGGGCAGAGCAGGGTCAGGGCCCAGATACGGGGGGCGGCAAGTTTTCGTTCCGGATCCTGCCCCAGGGCGATGATGGCGTCCACTTGGTTTCCTATCTTCATGCTTCCCAATTGGGCCGCGATGGAGGCGCCGACCCGACCCGTCAACATCAAGGCCACCACCATGGGGCCCATTTCCCGGATGGCGGTCACGCCGATGACCCTTCCCAAGGTCATTTTGGCCCCATATTGATCCAGCTCTCCCTCGAGGAAAAGTGAAATGGAAAAACCGGAAAAGAATCCCGCGGCGATGACCACCGGAATACTTTTCACCCCAAGGGAATCGAAAAACTCGATGAATTCGGAAAGCTTGATGGGATGACGGATACCGGCCCAGGTGGAACGGGCGGCGAAGGTGCAAAAGTCCCCAAGGCCGGTAAATGTCTTTAGGATGGGTTTAAGAAGGAAATCCAAGGGTGCTCCAAGGCGTTGAAATGGGTGTTTAAATTACCACAAGGGAGCGGGACTGTCATGCGACCGCGGGTTTTAACCAGCAAAATGGGTGAAAATAATGTTTTTGATCCTCTGAAGGGCTTCTGGAGAGGTTGGTCGTTGTAGGGGCAAGGCATGCCTTGCCCCTACGAAACCTGAATCTTCCAAGTCATCCCATGTAACTGTGGCTGAAATTTTTGGTCCTATTCGGAGCACTTAAAACCCGTAAAGCTGTCCGAATTTTGTTCGGAGGTAATTCAGGAAATAATCACTGGTAAGTTCGCGGCCTGTTACGACCTTACAAAGATCCCCCGCGCGGTAGCGCTGGCCGTGGGTATGGATTTTCTCATTCAGCCACTTTTTCAATGGGGCGAAGTTTCCCTTTTTAAAACCCGATCCCAATCCGCCTAAATCCTTATCGGCTTTTTCAAAAAACTGGGCGGAATAAAGGTTGCCCAGGGTATAGGTGGGGAAGTAGCCGAAACTTCCATGGCTCCAGTGAACATCCTGCAGACAGCCAACCGAGTCGGTCGCCGGAACAATCCCAAAGTATTTCTTCATGGAGTCATTCCACAGGCCTGGAATATCCCCCGTCTTTAAATTTCCGGAAATGAGGGCTGTTTCGATATCAAACCGAAGGCAAATATGGAGGTTGTAGGTTACCTCATCCGATTCCGTGCGGATAAAGGAGGGGGCCGAGTGATTGACCGCGAAATAAAACGCCTCAAGCGAAACATCATCGAAAACACCGGGGAAAGATTTTTTTAGTTGAGGATAAAAATATTCCCAAAAAGGCAGGCTTCGGCCCACCAGGTTTTCCCAGAGACGGGATTGGGATTCGTGGATTCCTAAAGAAACGGCCGAGGCGCGCGGGGTGCCGTAATGATCATCGCCGGGCAAATTTTGATCGTAAATGCCATGGCCCGCCTCATGAAGGGTGCTGAAGAAGGAATTCTCGAAATTGGTTTCCTCGTATCGGGTGGTGATGCGGGTATCGGAGGGTCCCAGACCGGTCGTGAAGGGATGGGCGGCGATATCAAGCCGGCCCTTGGTGAAATCAAAACCGATGGCCTCTGCCATCGTTTTACAGAAAGCCTGTTGGGCTGGAATGGGGCAGGCGCGTTTTAAAATGGAGCTGTCGGGTTGGCGTTTGGAGGACGTGATCTTGGCGACCATTTCCGCGAGGCTTTTTTTCAATGGGGGAAAAAGCTTATTCAACTCGGCGGTGGTCAGGCCGGGTTCATAATCCTCCAACAAGGCGTCGTAAGGATGATCCTTGTAGCCGTAGCATTTGGCCTGTTCCTGGACCAGGGCGACAATTTTTTCCAGCCAGGGCTGGAAACGGGCGAACTTGTTTTCCTTGCGGGCCTCCACCCACTCGACCTGGGCGTTGGAACTGACCCGGGCCATTTCCTCCACCAGCTTTTGGGGAAGTTTCCTGGAACGGTCGTAGGAGTGCCGCCATTCCCGAAGATTCACCGCGCTGTCGCCTAAGGGATCGCCGGCGAGATTTTTGGAGGACTCTGCGTCGGAAATCAAATCCCCTACAACCGGGTCCGTAAATTTTTGATGGCACATTCCGGCGAGGAGTGATAATTGGTCCGCCCGGTAGGGAGCGTTCGCGGAAGGCATGTTCACTTCCTGGTCCCAGCCCAGGACCCCGGCGGTGTTGCCGAGGACTGTTATTTCCTTCATCCGGCGGACGAGTTCTTCGTAGGACTGTTCGGGTGTCATAAACGCTCCGGTTTTAAGGATAAAGCCACAAAAATAAAATCCCTCTTTGCCACAGATTAATGGGATGAACACAGATAAATCAAAGCAAACTTTATTGTTGAGGATTCTAAAGACAATAGCTGTTATTCAGGCGACTTTCCAAATCCCATTTATCCCATTCATCTGTGGCTAAAGGGATTGGGTTTGTTTTAATCCGCGAACCGCAAGTTCCCTAGTTTATGGGCGGTTTCCCGGAGGATGTGAACTTTATTAAGAGATTCCCGGGACTTTTTTTCTTTAGCCTGGGTTCCCCACGCCGTATTGATTGAACCCCTTCGGAATAGACCGTACAATGGAACTCACTATGGTTAAGAACCCGGAAAAATTCAAAAGTTTTGCCGAGAAGACCCGCGGGAAAATACTCCGAAAGATGTCCCTTCGGGAAGGTATTCACATCGGGGAAGACCTTATCCGGGCATCTTTCTTGGCTCGAAAACCCAAGCCCCGTCATGACAAACCCTTGGCCCTATCCTTTTATGTCCACCAATCCAATTGAGTCGGCTTTTCACGCCCTAATTGACCTGCTCCAAAAATCCAAGACGGATTATCTGGTGATCGGCGGTCTCGCGGTTCTGGCCTCGGGAGAACCGAGAATGACCCAGGACATTGACCTTATTTTATTTATCAAAAAAGCCGATCTTCTCCCCTTCCTGAAAAAAGCCAGCAAGACCCTAAAAGTAAACTCAAAATCGGCCCTTTACGGGGCCAAGACCAGGGGCGCTTTTTCCTTGGCCTGTCGGAATGTACCGGTGGATGTCATCCTCGCCTCCACTGAACTGGAACGATCCGCGTTGACTCGGAAAATCTCAGCAAGGCTGTTTGGCAGGAAGGTGAACCTGCCTTCTCCGGAGGACCTTATCCTATTGAAGCTCATCCCGGGCCGGACCAAGGATTTGGCCGACGTGGAAGCTATTGTTTCGAGAAAGGGGCCCCTCCTTGACCGGAAATACCTGCGAAAATGGGGAGAAGAGATTTCCGATATGGCTGAGGACACCAGGGTATTGAGGCAGTTGAAGAACTTAAAGTTGGTTTGATGTTTTCCCATTTTTCAATGAAAGGCCGACTTAAGAAAGTTGGGATTTCGAGTCCACCACGGGGAGGCAAAAACAATGAAAAACCATGAATCGTTTTAAAAAAGCTTTTTTTGTTTTTGCTTTCGGGTTTGCCGGATATTTTTGTGGCGGTTGCGCCAGCGTCATGACCAAGTCTTTTCCGGATACCCAAAACCCGCTCAGGCTCAGTGTGGCGCAGCATAGGCTCATTTGGTTAGGTGCCATTCCGGTAGGAACCTCCAGACTAGAAAAAAATATTTTTTTCTCGAATACCTATAATCCCAGGCCGGGGGGCAATAATTTTTGGCTCATGGATCTTATCTTTAGGGGTCGTGACAATTCCAAAGAGATTGCAGAGAAACTTCGCGAAACCAACACGGATATTATCTTGGACATGGATGGCGTCACGGACCGTTGTTTAAAAAATGAATTGTCTCTCTCGGAAGAAGCGGGTCGCTTTACCTGGGTTGAACCCACCTATGAAAAAATGCAATTGGATGAAAAAACAAAAAAGTTTTGGCGCAAGTTTGAAATGGAAAACGGAACCACTTGGCTGGATAATTATTTTTTTTACAATGAAACCTCTAAACCAAGCGATATACAGATTGTTCCCTATTTGGTTTTCAGTTTTGTTGACAAGGAAAGGGCCAGACTTTGGACGGTTCTTAATGTAATATTAATTGACCATCCCAATCGGGAGGCGGATTGGATGAGTAATCCCAAAAAAAATCCGGATTGGTTTTGCCGCTATCTCGTTACCGTAGGTGATCCCCGTCCCTTAACCGGCGTGGATGGATGGTTTACTAAAGGGCCTGGAACCATTGAAAGAACGATCCTGAAAGAAGTGAAAAGCGCTGTTGATGTCATGCTGGAGGACATTACTGGGAAGTTGAAGGATGATAAGGCGCCGGTGGAAAAGATGAGCGGAAAGTGGCTTTTTTACCTCAGCCCCCGAGAAGTTGATATCCGGGTCCTTAAAAGAACCGACAATACAGATGTGGTGATTCCCATTGTGGGAGATGGCGAGTATTTTGCTGGTGTAAATATCCTGCCCAAGGATTTCGCCGAACCCCTCGAAAAGAAACCGTGATATATCGTAAGGGTTTTTATGTGGGTGTCCACGATGGGGAGCCAATGCAGGAGCAACTGATGATTACCAACTGTCCGAAGTGCGGGAACAATAATGAGCTGGGGAGTCAATTCTGCAGGAATTGTGGCGGTACTTTATTTGAACCGGCCAAGAAAAAAAGCTACAAAATAACCTGGAAACGTATCCTCAAATGGATCGGTTTGTGCTTAGCGTTCATTGTTTTCGTGCCCATTGTTCTGGTTGAAGCGGATTATCTTTTCAATAATTGGTACAGCCCTTGGAATAAGAGCTCCTTGGAAATGTCAATAAGCCGGGCAAATGAAATAGCCTATGCTTTGAAATCCTTTAAAAAAGAGAATGGGAGTTATCCAAACACATTGGAGGAATTGGTCCCGAAATACATTCCCCAATTGCTTCTTCCCAAGGTTGGGAAGATAAAAAAATGGAATTATTCAAAAACCGAAAAAGGATTTTACTTGGAATTTGGAAATTCTACGCTAACTGAGCCGGTTGCGGGGAGAACAGAGGAAGATAAAAGTTGGATGGTAGACACGAAATAATAAGGTCTTAATACGGTCCACGATGGGGAGCCATCGTGGACAACGAAATAGTTCAATCTGCGAAGGTTTTGCCGATGAAGGCCACGTCGTCCGCAGTCAAGGGTTTGGAATCGGCGGCCAGATTCACCTGCACCTGATTCAAGTTCCGGAAGCCCGGGATGACACAACAAACAAGGGGATTCGCCAAAAGGTACTGAAGGGACGCCCGCGCCAGGTCCTTGATGTCGTTCCCAAAGCGGGTCTTCATTTTCTCAATCTTGGGCTGGACCGCCAACAACTCCCCGGTCGTGAAACGCTTGTCGCCCTTGCGGTGGTCTCCAGCCTCGAAAGCCGGGGGATTTTTGGGATCGAACTTGCCCAGAAGGATTCCCTGATTGAGGGGGGAGAAGGCCACGAAGCTCATCTTTTTTTCCTTGAGGAGCTTCCAAACCGGCGTGCCTTCCCGAATGAACTGGTCGTCCATGATGTGGGCCCAGCTCTGGAGAACATCAGGCTTAACCCGGGGAACAAGCCTCTCGAAATCCGCGTTGGAATAGGCGGATTGTCCAATCAGGCGGATTTTGCCTTCCTTCCTTAACTCATAAATGGTTTTAATCGCCCCATCCAGGTAACGGTCTTCTTTTCCAAAATCCCCGTGATGGAAATAATAAATATCGATGACATCCCGTTTCAGGTTAATCAGGGATTGTTCGCACTGATGGCGGATATGGGCCGGTTCATAGGCATGTTCCGCGGTGCCGGGAAACCAGCCGACCTTGGTGGCGATGGAAAGTTTCTTGGTTCGGTCCCCCAGGATATTGGAAAGCATCCGCTCGGCCCTGCCGTTGCCGTAAACATCGGCGTTGTCAAAGTGGTTCACGCCCTGATCCAGGGCGTAATCGATGGCCCGCTTCACCTCGTTGGCGTCCACGTTGGCCCAGCCGTTGGGGTCGCCGTTCACCCAGTTCAGGCCGCCCATGGTCCAACAGCCCAGGCTGATTTCAGAAACCTCCAGATTTGTTTGGCCGATTTTGCGGTATTTCATGTTTCCTCCAAAAGGATTAACCACAGGGTCACAGAGTAGAACAAAAATATTATTTTTGCCACAGATGCATGGGATGCAGGGGATGAATAAAGAGAAGAAAAGATTTTATATTTGAAAATAAAAGATTAATCCCATGAATCCCATGCATCCGTGGCGAAAGAAGATGATTGGTGATTAGGGTGGGTAAGGGTTTTGGGTGTGGGTAAATATGACTCTGCTGAACCCCTTTTTGGAAAATAAAACGGGGAAAAGTCATGGGCCCCATTGGCATAACCGTTGCTTTACTAAAGATGAAAGAGAAAATTAAAACAGGAGAAATGCCATGAAACGGAACGATTTCAAGATTTTAATCGCGGAAGATGAGGCTGGAATTCAACGCCTTTATGAAAAGACATTTCGGGCGGAGGGTTTTGAGGTGGTTATCGCCGAATCCGGGGGACAAATTATGGCGGAACTCGTGGAAGGGTCCTTCGATCTTTTAATCACGGACATGAAATTAAACGGGATGAGCGCCCTGGAGGCCCTTCCGTTCGTCCGAAAACTGAATCCCACCATTCCCATCGTTGTGGTTTCAGGTCATTACGTGAATATGCAGGAGGATTTTCATCAAAAAGGGCTAAACGTGGATTTTGTTTTTAATAAGCCGCTGAAACTTGAAACCCTTAAAAGGGCTGTTCGTAAAATCCTTGGTCTGCCTGTGGTTGAAAATTCAAAAAACGATCCGGTTTCTTAGATGGCTTTTTTGGCGCTTGCCTTGGCGAGGCGGTCATTGATGGCCCTCCCCAAACCCTCGTGTGGAACAGGTTGAGCCACAATCATATCCAATCCCATGGAATCGAGCCTCCTCATGGCCGCGAAGAGATTCGCGGCCGCCTCCTTTAGATCCCCTTTCTCGGATAAAACCTCGACGGCTGTAAAGGCGGGGTTGGCCGGGGGTTTTTGAAAGGATAGGAGTCCCATTTTTTTATTTCCGGGCAAAGCAGTTAATGAAATGTCCAGGACCATCGGCGTCCGGGGAGCGTAATGGTTTTCCATTTGTCCGGGGGCCAGGGGTTTTCCAGCGGGGTTTGTTTGAACCAGGACAGTTCCAATCAAAGCCTGGATTTCCTCAACCGTAATTCCCCCGGGTCTTAAAAGCACCGGTTCCTTGTCCTCGAAAGAAATAACGGTTGATTCCACCCCGACCGAACAGGGCCCGCCGTCCAAAATCATGTCAATCTTTCCTCCCAGCGATTGCCTGACATGCTCCGCGGTGGTGGGGCTTACCCCGCCGAAAGAGTTGGCGCTGGGCGCCGCGATGGGCCGCCCCGATTCCCGAATAAGTTCCAGAGCCATCGGATGGTTGGGGACTCGGATGGCCACGGTGGGAAGGGAGGAGGTCACGATGTCCGGAACCATTTGTGATTTGGGCAAGACCAAGGTCAAGGGCCCCGGCCAGAATTTTGAAATGAGCTTCAGAGCTTTCTCTGGAAATTTTAAAATTAATATTTCCGCCTGGCGGATATCGGCCACATGAACAATCAAGGGATCAAATTGCGGCCGGTTCTTCACCTCAAATACCCGGGCGACGGCAATAGGATTTAGGGCGTCCGCGCCCAGGCCGTAAACGGTTTCGGTAGGGAACGCGACAAGACCGCCTTCCTGGATGATTTCAGCTGCTTTTTGGATTTCGGACATTGGAAGAATTTACCACAGAGGCACAGAGACAAAGTAAAAACAAAAGGGTGAGTCTTTGCATTTTAAATCAGCTGTTTTGCGGGTTTCCCAGGCACAGGGAAAATAATGGTTTCGTAGGGGCAAGGCATGCCTTGCCCCTACAAGGATCAAATTTAAAAGAGGCTCCATTTATAAATGCCAAGAGGTCTCTTTAGCGGCTCAAATGGGTTGTTTTTAAAAATGCGACTCTCGGTAAATTTATCAACCCCTGGGTGGAAAAATTCGGTAAACTTTTGCCACTAAAAACTCCCTCAGGAGGAAGCCATGTCAGAACTCAAGTTTGAAGCGCCGGACGCCGGTATTTGGGAACAGGACGGAACCCATTTTCCCAGGCCCATGACTCTTTTTGCCAGGGAGGCCTTTCCCGAGGGCTTCTACAAGGGCTTCAAAATGGGAACCTCCCAATACGGCCTTCTTTTAAGTCATCTTAAGGCTGGTTTCGTGAACGGATTCCTCTATAACAAGCCCATTATTGTCGGGGCCCCGGAAAACGCGAAGGGCGGGCCGCCTCCCAAACCAGTCTTCAAACTACTCTGTCTCCTTCACGGCGAAACCCGCCGGCGAATCAAGCGGGCCAAGACGGTTCTCCAGGAAAAGCCCTGGAGGGAACATGTCAAGAATTGGGACGAGGTCCTGAAACCCAATTCCATGAAGAATCATTTGCGCCTCCAGTCGGTGGACCTAGGGTCCCTGACTGACGGCCAATTGAGGGATCATATGGCCGAATGCTGGGAAAATTCCAAGGCGATGTGTTTTCAGCATCATATCTACACGGTTTCCTGCGCCATCCCCGTCGGTGATTTCATGAGTTGTGTCCAGGAATGGACCCAACTTCCGCCTTCCGATATTTCCCAGGCCCTGAGGGGGAGTACGCCCCTTTCAGCGGGCGTGACGGATGAGTACCTGGCGGCCCTGAAGGCCATCGCCTCGGATGAAAAGGCGAAAAAAATATTAAAGAGTCCTGATAAACCCGGAGACATCCTGATAAAACTTCAGGAACTGCCGGGTGAAACGGGGAAATCCATCAAGGCTTATTTGGATCTCGTGTCCTACCGGATCCTGGGCGGGTATGACGTCACTTGTCCCACGGCCATTGAGACTCCCGAGGTTCTGGTCAAGGCCCTGCAAACGATATATTCCCCGGAGGACCAGGCCAAGGCCGATCAAAAGGTAAAGGCCCAAACGGAAAAAATCCGGAACGCCGTCCCCGAACAACATCGGATCCTTTTCGAGGAGATTCTGGGAGAGGCCCGGTTCGTCAACCGACTGAGGGATGAGCGAAGCTACTGGAGCGACCTCTGGTCCACCGGAATTTCCCGCCGCGCCCTTCTGGAAATCGGCCGCCGTGTCGCGAAAAAAGGAAAGATAAAGGCCGCGGAGCATATTCTGGACGCTTCCTACGGCGAAACACTCGCTTTGCTCACCGGAACCGGAACGGCTCCGAGCGCCGAGGAGCTGGAAAAACGCCGGGAGTTCCGCCTCACCGTTTCCAACGACACGGCTCCCGCTTTCCTCAACGGGAAACCGTCGCCTCCGCCCCCCGTGGATTGGTATCCGAAGGAAGCCCAGCGCACCATGAGGGCCATGGATGTTTTTCTTTCCCATCTTTTCAGCGGCGGTCAACAGAAAAGCGAGGGAAAAGTAGTCCGCGGCATTTCCGTCAGCTCGGGCGTCTATGAGGGCAAGGCCAGGGTGATCGACAAAATTGACGACCTGAACCTTCTTCAAAAGGGGGAAGTGCTGGTTACCCGCTCAACCTCAACGGCCTTTAATTACGTACTCCCTCTGGTCGGCGCCATCGTGACGGACCGGGGCGGGCTCATGTCCCACGCGGCCATCGTGGCCCGCGAGTACGGACTTCCAGGCGTGGTGGGCTGCCAGGTCGCGGCCCAGATCATCCCCAACGGGGCCAAGGTTCGCGTGGACGCCGACAAAGGGGAAGTGACCCTCCTTTGATAAAGGGACTCGTTCCGCTTGAACAGGCGGATGATGAAAAAATTTATGGCGGCAAATCGGCCCAATTGGGAGCCTCGTTGAGGGCAGGCCTTCCGGTGCCTCCCGGTTGGGCCTTGTCCGTTGATTTCGTTGAAAAGTTGGTAACCCACGACCCCGGGGCCCTGGGCGCCCTGGAAGTTTTTCTCAAGGACAAGCCCCAGCCCTTCGCCGTCCGCTCCTCCGGGGTGGGGGAAGACGCCAAGATCGCCAGTTTCGCGGGCCAGCATTTCACCGAACTTAACCGGATCGGCCTGACGGAGATCCTCGCCGCCATCCATTTAGTTTGGGACTCCGGACATTCCGAAGGAGCCGTCGCCTACCGCGCCAAGTTGGGCATTACGGAAAAACCCCGAACCGCGGTGACCCTCCAGAAAATGGTTTTTCCCGAATGCGCCGGGGTCATGTTCACCCGCCACCCTGTGACGGGGGCCCAGGAAATCGTCATTGACGCCGCCTGGGGGCTGGGGGAGATCGTGGTGGAAGGACAGGTGATCCCCGACCAATACCGGTTAAAGTTGGACGGGACCCTGATCGAGAAAAAAGCAGGCGTCAAGGATATCGCCATTGTTCCCCTGCCTGGCGGCGGGACCGAGGAACAACCCATCGAGGACCCGGAAAAGATTGAGGGGCTTTGTCTGGATGATCCTCAACTGGAGGAAATGGTAAAGTTGGCCAATTTGTGCGAGAAACATTTCGGCCCTGGCCGGGATATTGAATGGGGTATCGAAAAAGACATCCTTTATCTTCTCCAATGCCGGTCCATTACGACGGGAAAATTCTCATGACCCATTCCCACTATTCACCCCTCCGGCTAGCCGCCCTGGGCCTTTCGGCCATGTTGATTCCTCTGGGATCCACCATGATCGCGGTGGCTCTTCCCGATATCGGCGTTGAATTTAACCAGGCCCCGGGTCTTCTGACCCAATGGCTGGTGAACAGTTATTTATTGATCGGGATCGCGGCCCAAAGCCCCGCCGGGAAATTGGGGGATTTTTGGGGATATAAAAATACCCTGCGGCTGGGCCAAATGATTTTCGGAATGGGAAGCCTGCTGGCGGTATTGTTTCCCTTTTTTGGAATGGTCGTCGCCAGCCGGCTTCTGACGGCCCTGGGCGGAGCCTTCATGGTTCCCACCGTCATCGCGGTTTACCGCATCGTGGTTCCGCCGGAAAAACGCCACAGGGTTTTCGGTTATTTCGGGGCCATGATGGGTTTCGCCGCGGCGCTGGGGCCTTCCCTCGGCGGTGTTTTGGTCCATCATTTCGGATGGAAATCCATCTTCCTCATGAACCTTCCCCCTTTGCTGTTTTCCATTTTTCTTTCCTGGAATTTTTTCAGGGAGGACCTGCACGAGAAACCCCAGAACAGGTTTTCTTTCGATTGGCCGGGAACCCTTTTCATGGCCGGGGGTCTTTTGCTCCTGGTGACGGGGTTGAAGGGCCGGGCGGAACTTTTGGTTCCGGCGGCCCTCCTGCTGTGGTTGTTCATTTGGTGGGAAGGAAAAACCCCGCACCCCATGATGAACCTGAACCTTTTTTCCCGCCGGTCCTTTTCCGCGGGATGCGCCCTGGTGGCCCTTCAAAACCTCGGCATGTACGCGCTTCTTTTCCAGCTTCCCTATCTTTTAAAACTGCTTTACCAGTGGGGGCCGGAGCATTCGGGGCCCTTCATGACTTCCTTCATGGTCAGCATGATGGCCGCCTCGGCCCTGGGCGGGCGGGTGGCTGAAAAACTCGGGGTGAAAACCACCTGCGTCATGGGATCGCTTTTATCCGTGGCGGGAATGTCCTCACTGTCATTCCTGACGCCGGGCGAGGATTGGCGCAAACTGATCGTGGGGCTGATTTTAGGCGGAGTGGGACTGGGACTGGCCAACGGGCCAAGCCAGTCGGCGGCGATGGGCTCCATCGAGAAAAACCACAGCGGGATCGCGTCCGGGATTTTGTCCACCAGCCGCTACCTGGGCGGGGTCGTGGGCATTTCCATCCTGGGGCTTTTATTCGCCAGTCCGGAATCGACGGCGTCGCTGGGTCAATATCACCTGGCCATCCTGGCTTTCGCCGGGTCCTTCGCTATCGCGGCAGGCGTGTCGTTTCTTTTGCCGGGCCGCCTCGAACAACCGAGACAATAAAATCCCGAAACCTCTTTTTGCCGCCGATCACGACCGATCAAAGCCGATAACTTCCCAGAAGTCATTTCAAAACCCCTTTTACCGCAAAGACGCAGAGACGCAAAGGTAAAACCTGTTGAAAAACCTAAGAAGGAAACATGTGTTTCTCTGCGCTTCCGCGCCTCTGCGGTGAAAATCTTTGCTTTTGGGGTTTGTAAACAGGTTCTAACCCCTTTAAATCCCCAAAAAATCATCGGCGTCCATCGGGTTTGATCGGTCTTGATCGGCGGTTGCTTTTGAGTTTTTACAAGAATTACTTTGTGATCTCTGTGAACTCCGTGGTGAAAGTCGTTACCCGGTGTTTTTGAGGCCCGCCGCGATTCCGTTGATGGTCAACAAAACCGCCTCGCTTAAAACCTGGTGCTCCCCCTCGGCGGGATTGTTCCTGATCCTCTTGATAAGTTCCACCTGGATGAAACTTAAGGGGTCGATGTAGGGATTGCGCCGCTTGATGGATTCCAAAAGGGCCGCGTCCTTTTCCAATAATTCCCTTACCTGGACAATCTGGCAAATGACCGAAAAGGTACGGTCATACTCCGCCTTTATCCGATTGAAAATCTCGTTTCCCAAGGTTTTGTCCGGAACCAATTGGGCGTAACGGCGGGCGATATCCATGTCCGCCTTGGCAAGAATCATCTGGGCGTTATCGAGGACGGTGCGGAAAAACGGCCACTGGGCGTACATTTCCTGAAGTTTGGAAAGTCCGTCGGGTTCCGCCTGTAAAAATTCCTCAACGGCGGTACCCATCCCATACCAGCCGGGCAGGGTGTGTCGGCTTTGCATCCAGGCGAAAACCCAGGGGATAGCCCGAAGATTCCCAATGGAATCATCCTGGACACGGCGGGCCGGGCGGCTGCCGAGGCTGTGGCCGCTGATCTCGCGGATGGGCGTGGCGCTGTAGAAATACTCGGTAAAACGTGGATGGCCGTAAACCAAATCCTGGTAAACCAGCAGGGACCGCTTGGCGAGTTTATTCATGATGGGTTTCCACTCCGCCTTCGGGATGACTTCCCGGGGCGGGAAGGACCCGCGCAAAACGGCATTCACGATTTGTTCCAGGTGCCAGCGGGCCGTTGGAGGGTCGGCATAGTGGTCGCTGATAACCTCGCCCTGTTCGGTGATTTTCAACCGGCCCTTCAGGGTTCCGGGGGGCTGTGCCAAAATGGCCTGACCGGTGGGACCGCCGCCGCGGCCGATGCTTCCGCCCCGCCCGTGGAAAAGACGAAGGGCAATCTGGTGGCTGTCGGCAAGGCGCGTCAGGTCGCTCTGGGCGCGGTACAGGGCCCAATTGGCGGAAAGATACCCGCTTTCCTTGTTGGAGTCGCTGTAGCCCAGCATGATTTCCTGGACGTCCCCCCGCAATTTCAGGTGGATCCGGTAGGATTCATTTTTCAACAGGCGCTCAAAAATGGCGGTGGACCTTTTCAAATCCTCCCGTGTTTCAAAGAGGGGAACGATGTTCATGTGGCTGAACCGGCCCTGGCGGTAGAGTCCCGCCCACCGGCAAAATAAAAGCACAGTGAGAATGTCGGAAACCCCGTGGGTCATGGAAATGATGTAGGTCTCGATGGAGCGGGGGCTTAAACGTTCCTGAACCGTGGCGATGGCCTGGAAGGTCCGAAGCACCTCGGCGGTTTCAGGTCCATAACCGTCCCGCAGGCCGGCGAGAGGATGGTCCCGGGAGAGTTCCTTTTCCAAAATTTCAAGACGGCTTTCCTCGGAAAGGGAGGCGTAATCCTCACAGGCGCCGCTTCTTTTCAAAATTTCCGCCAGCGCGGAAGTGTGGCGGCCGGAGAATTGCCGCACATCCAGCGAGGCCAGGCGGAACCCAAAGACCTGGGCGTTCCGGTCAATTTCCGCCAAATGACCATCCGCCAGGATGGCTCCCTTGTTGGCCCTGAGGCTTTCCTCCATCAACCGCAACTCAGCCACCATTTCATCCGCGGTCGGGTACCAGGTGCCGGCCGGGGGCGCGGGAGTCATTTTGTTCCAATCGCTGTCAAAAGACTGGGCGTGTTCAAGGGTTTTCAAAAGTTTTTCATGGATGTAATTGCATTTTTCCCGATAACGTTCAAAAGGAATATGGCGTAAAAGCTGGTCGGCGAGTTCGGGGAAAAGGGAGGCGTCCTTCCTCAGAGATTCGCCGAGGGCCTCCGAGATCGGGGTTTGTTTTTCCGAGGAACTCAAACGGTGGCTCAATTCCTCGACCGCCGCGATGTGAAGTTTCAGGGCCTCAATTCGAAGAAGCCGGACGGTTTCCACCGTTACTTCCGGGGTGACGAAGGGATTGCCGTCGCGGTCCCCGCCGATCCAGGAACCAAAGCGCAGAAAAGGGGGGACGGTCCAGGCGGTTTTGGGGAAGGCCTTTTTAAGCGAACGGTCCAATTCGTGGTAAATTTTGGGGATGACCGGCGAGAGGGTATCCTCGAAATAATAAAGATTGCCCTTTACCTCGTCGATGACCGTTAATTTCACCTGGCGGATTTCCTCGGACTGCCAAATGGAAACGACCTCCTCCAGGATGAATTTCATAATGTCGTCTTTTTCATCCGGCGAAAGGTTGTCCATCGCCATTCGCGTGGCGGCTTTGGAGATGCGGTGGAGTTTTGTCAGGGTGGTCTTGCGCTTGGATTCGGTCGGGTGGGCCGTAAAGACCATGTGAATCTGGGCCTGGTCCAAAAGGGTCTGGAGTTTCCGCGGCAAAACCCCCTGTTCCGCCAGGACGGAAACGGCTGAAGTGATGGATCCGGGCCGGGGCTGGGGGCTGCCAGCAACGGTATAGGGAAATTTCAAAGTGCGGATCAGGTCGACTTTCTCGGCCAGGTTGATGAGGCCGAAAAAATGGGTGAAGGCCTTGATCAGGAGGTTCAGTTTTTCCAGGGGGAGTTTCGCGATGACCAGGGCCAGTTCCTCGGCCACTTTGGGATCAGAGGTGGTCCTCAGGGTCTTGGCCAATTGACGGACACGCTCGACGAGCACCAAGGCCTCGGGGCCTTCCTGAAAGGAAATAACCCTGCCCAAGGTCGTCGCGAGGGTGTTGACGAGGGAGGAGAGGGAGTAGGTTTCGTTGTTGTTTGACATGAATGACACCTATTTTTTACCGCAGAGACGCAGAGTTCGCAGAGAAATTATTTTTTAAAACGGCATTCGGAAAGATAGGACAAAACAATATCTTGAATCTTTTTGTGTTCTCTGCGACCTCCGCGTCTCCGCGGTAAAAAGATTTAAATCAATTTTTCCTTGAGGATTTTGGAGGCCTGGTCGGCCCTGAATTTTTTCAGGTTTTTCCTTAAATCCGCCCGTTTGTTGGCGAGGATGGCGACCGCCAAAAGGGCAGCGTTGACCGCCCCCGCCTTGCCGATGGAAAGGGTTCCCACCGGGATTCCACCCGGCATTTGGGCGGTTGAGAGAAGGGAATCCAAGCCGTTTAATTTACTTTCCATGGGAACTCCCAAAACCGGAAGGAGGGTATGGGCCGCACAAACGCCGGCCAGGTGGGCCGCGCCGCCCGCCGCCGCGATGACAACCTCCACCCCGCGTCCCTCGGCCCCGGAAACATACTTGGCGGTTTGCTGGGGCGTGCGGTGGGCGGATAACACCTTGCTTTCGTGGGGAATGCCGAATTGCTTGAGGGTGTCGGAAGTATTTTTCATCACTTCCCAGTCGGATTTGCTTCCCATCAGAATGTTCACGAGAGGTTTGTTGGCCATGGACGATCCCCTTTGAAAATTAAGGATACGAAAGTTTAACCACCAAGGGCACCAAGTTCACCAAGAAAACCAATTATTTTTTTACAAACTGTCATTCTGAGCCCGTTTTTTGGGCGAAGAATCTAGGTTTCGTCGAGTAAACAAAGATCCTTCGCTCCCGGCTTCGCTAACGCTGCGCCAGGCAAGTCGCTCAGGATGACACAAGAAAATATTATTGTTCGTCAGTCTTCTTGTTGAATTCATTTACGCCCTCAACCGTAGGTTGACGGGTGGCGCCTTCGTGGTGAAACCTTTTATGCCTAATTCCCGGATGTTAATGTAAAATGTCGCCATGAACCTTGAATCCTATCAACTGATTTACCCGGCCATTTCTAAAGGTCTCTTTTTCGGCTTTTGTTACGCGGTTCTCATTGGCCCCGTCAACGCCCTGGCCCTCCGCCGGGGAATCATCGGGGGTTTTCAACAGGCTTTCGCGGTCGGGGTGGGAGCCGCCTTGATCGACGCCTTCTGCGCTTACGTGGTTTACGCCGGTTTTCTCAAGATGGGTTTCACGGGGGCGGGAAAGTTTATTCTCTGGAGCCTCTGCGCGATATTTCTTCTTTACCTGGCTTATTCCATGCTGGTGGAAATCCAGGACAATCCCGAATCAACCAGCGCGGTCCGCAAGCAGGTTCAGTTTATCGACCATCCCTTTATCATGGGATTCATCATTGAGGCCACGAATCCCTTCACCCTTTTCTGGTGGATCGGCGCCGTGGTGACCCTTCAGGTGCCCACCGGCATTGATATCGCGGGGGGGGCGGCGACTTCCTTTTTCTCGGCGGTTTTGGTCAGCGAATTGGTCTGGTTCTTTTTCCTGGCGATGGGTGTTCATCACAGCCGGAATCTTTTCAACCGAAAGGCACTGAAGGCCATTACCTGGGGATGCGGGTTTATCCTTCTCTTTTATTATGTGTTCATGGCCATCAAGGTCATCATGAACCTGGTTAACACCGGCGGGGCGTCGTTTCTCAAGCCCTGAAACAGTTCACAGGTGACAGCCCACAGATAACAACTTTGTAGTTTTTCCTTTTCCTGCCGACTGTGACCTGTCAACCGTGAGCTGTTGTTAATCCTGCTCCCGATTTACCTCCAGCTCCTCCATTTCGCCGTCACGAACCTTGACCTTCAACACGATGGGTCGGCAGCAATTCTCGCAGTCGGTGGTCCATTCCTGTGTTCCGGAGACGGGATCTAACGGGGAAAAGTTTGGATAACCGCAATAGGGGCATTCAAATTCAATATTGGAGTCGTTCATGGGTTTGATAGTTAAAAGGGCTTCCGGAAAAACTTAACGGGTTTTAGGAACAGTCTCACCCTGCTTCCATTCGAAATCGTCAATTTTTAGTTCAGGGTGGGATTTAGACAAATTCTTAAGGCGATTCATGGCGTCCTTATAATGAGGTAACAAAGTTAAAGCCGCTTCCCAATTTTCCTTCGCCTCTTGAAAACGCCCTTGATTGAAACTTTCTTTTCCTTGAATGTAAGCTTTTTTGGCCTCGGTTGCTTCCGGAGTGGGACCATTTGAGGAGAGAATTTCACTCGCGATTATATTGGCGACAATATTTGATTGATTCGCCTGAAAATTTCCCGGAACAAAAGCAGCGGGGTTATTTTTAGAGTTTTCAGCCAGGAGAATGTTACTATCGGGATTTCCAAGGGGATCTTCTCCATCAAAAAAACGATTGTAATTCACTTTGTCTAATTCGTCCACCGGGACAGGTTCCTCTTCGGCCATTTTCCCATTTTCCCAATTATGCTCAACGTATTCGGTCTTGAATTTTTGTTCATTGTCCTTGTCAATGACGGTCATTTTTCCATTGAAAAATTGTACGCTCAAAAGGTTTTTATTGCCGGCATAATTAAGGTTTGCCTGAACTTCATTAACCGAAGTGACAACATTGCCGGTGTTAACCTCAAAAAAACTTTGGCGGGAGCCGGAACCGTTGGTTTTTAAATGAAGAATCCCTTTTTGAAGCAGGAGGCGGACCTGGCGGTCAGGCCCTTGGATGAAAAATTCATCAATAGCCACCACCGTTCCGCTGTCGATGCCGATGCGGTCGCCCTTGTGGTTTTTAAGGATTACCCAGCTCTTGTCGTAAACCGTCAGGACATCGCCCTTTTCGACGGTGCTGAAGGTTTGTAACGCGACCGGTTTTGGATCATCAGGACTTAGAACCATAATGGTTCCGTCCATCTTATCCACCATCATTTCGTTCTTTTCATATTCCCCCGACACCTTTTTGCCTTCCTTAACCCCTTTGATTTGTCCCAGCGCACCGGCTATTCCGGCCGCGTCAACAAACGCAAATGCCTTTGATGAATAAATGATTGTAAAAACAAGGCAGGTGATGATCAGGGCTGAAATAGTTTTAAGGCGCATAAAGGCTCCTTTGAAAGTGAAAGAGGAGGTGCTTATCCTAGCTTTTTTTCCGGCCATCGGCAATCTTGAAAGGGTGGCCGGAACAGGCTTTTTTGGCTCTTTTGAATTAAACTAAAACAAATCAAATTGCCCGTCGGGAGTTCAATTGGAAAACAAAAAGACCGCGCTTATTACTGGTTGTTCCACCGGAATCGGTTTTGATACGGCACTGCTCCTAGCCCGGCAGGGTTTCTGGGTATTCGCCACGATGCGGGATT
>JAHFCG010000153.1 GCA_023249615.1 candidate division FCPU426 bacterium
GGTGTATTAGTCGGAGAGTTGGTAGGCGTCGGAGTCGGGGAGTTTGTAGGCGTCGGAGTTGGGGTGTTCGTCGCGGAGTTTGTAGGCGTCGGTGTCGGGGTATTCGTTGGAGTATTAGTTGGAGTATTAGTCGGGGTGTTGGTCGGGTTATTCGTTGGAGTTCTTGTGGGAGTGTTGGTAGGCGTATTCGTGGGTGTGTTGGTGGGTGTATTCGTTGGCGTATTGGTTGGTGTGTTCGTTGGGGTATTCGTTGGAGTTCTTGTGGGAGTGTTGGTTGGTGTGTTCGTAGGAGTATTGGTTGGGGTATTCGTTGGCGTGTTCGTGGGTGTATTGGTCGGAGTATTAGTCGGTGTATTCGTAGGCGTGTTTGTGGGGGTATTGGTTGGAGTGTTAGTCGGTGTATTAGTCGGAGAGTTGGTAGGCGTCGGAGTCGGGGAGTTTGTAGGCGTCGGAGTCGGGGTGTTCGTTGGTGTATTCGTTGGAGTATTGGTGAGAGTGTTCGTCGGGGTATTGGTCGGAGTATTCGTACGTGTATTGGTGGGTGTGTTTGTGGGCGTGTTGGTTGGGGTATTCGTTGGCGTGTTCGTGGGTGTATTGGTGGGCGTATTCGTTGGCGTATTGGTCGGGGTAGGTGTCGGAGTATTCGTGGGGGTATTGGTTGGGGTAATCGTCGGTGTTTTGGTAGGGGTGTTGGTAGGCGTATTCGTAGGAGTAATAGTTGGAGTGGGAGTAATGGTCGGGGTAATCGTTGGCGTGTTGGTCGGTGTGGGGGTGGGATTGCAATTGGAAGAAAGAATTTCCACCGCCTGCATATCGGCGTTTCGGCCGGCGCTCACGTTGTATCCCATCGTTACCGGACCTGGCAGTCCGGCTTGCGCGCTGTCTCCAATCGTGGATTCATTCGCGATAATCGACCAACGAAGGGTTTGCCAAGCGTTTGCGGGGGTTATGTTGGAAGTTCCCCCGTTGGAAAAACACATACTCAAAACCACGCTATTGCTCACGGTGGTGGTGAGGGGAATATTTTCAGGCTGGGTTGTTCCGTTAGCGGAAACGAAGGTTGTCCCTCCCAGCGGGGTGATTTGGTTCACGCCGGTATAGCTCAGAGCCGCTGTATGAATCTGACGGTTCGTGGCGCCTGAGATGGTGACGGTGACTGGATTGGTTCCGGCCGCCGGACCCGCCTTATACCAGGTCTCCAGGGTGTTATTTCGGCCCGCGTCAATATCCCTTCGGCCAAGGGTCAATGCCGCGCCCGCGTAGGTGATTGAGGTAACGGTGGTTCCGGAATTTTCTATTTCAACCTGAACAAATAACGCGGCACTTGATCCAGCGACGGTATGGTTATAAACCGCGGTAAGGGCGTTGACGTTTGTGACGGAGGCACTGTTAAAGGCGATCGGGCAGGGAATATTGGTGGGAGTGGGAGTTACGGTAAAAGTACAGGTACTTCCCGGAAAATTGCAGGGGGTCGGGGTAGGCGCGCAGAAATAACCGGCGTCAACCCCCGGAACAGCGCCGGAATTGGAAAGGCTCGCGTTGACGCTGGTAAATCCCGCCGAACCAGCGGCCGCGCCAAAGGTATCCGTGGGACCGTTGGTGGTTAATCCTGTCGCGCCCGCCGTCACATTCATCGAGGCCACGGTTCCGGAAGTGAAAATACATCCTCCCCCGCCCCCGCCGCCAGGTCCGTGCCGGTCCGCGGCGCTCGGAATATTCGCGTCGTTGACCCAGGCATGGCCCCCGTTGCCCCCGAAAGCCGAAAGGGAAAGCCCGCCCAGACCGGAATTATTTTGGGCGATCACCACAATACTGCCGCCGGCCCCGCCCCCGCCGCCGCCGTCGTTCTCATTATCCAACCCGTTTGCTCCATTGGCGGAAATGAAACCCGTCCCGCTGACAGTTCCGGTTCGAATAAGGACCACCCCCCCTCCGGGACCACCAGATCCTTCAATGACACCAGCATCGTTATAAGGTCCGGGAGCGGGCTGGTTCGTGTCAACATTGTTTCTGTTTCCCGCGCCCCCGCCGCCGCCCAACACCACCATGGAAGCTGCCGCGGCAAATGCCGCCCCGCCCAAACCGCCGTAGGGATTGTTTCCAAACCAGGTATTGCCGCCGATTCCACCCGCGCCCCCATTGCCTCCGCCCCCACCCCCGGCGTTTTGATCATTCGCCGCGCAGGGATTGTCATCGTTTCCGCCGCCGCCCGCGTTGCCGGGAGCGCCCCGTCCCCTGTCGCCTCCGGGATATCCATCCGCCCCGGTGTTGTTCGCGGTAATAACCGTGGTCGCCAGATTCCAGGTGAAGGAAGGCAGCCCAGCGATTCCCTCGCCCTTAAGCGCGAAGAACCGGTTTACGGTCGGATCACGGTAATCCGTGGCCAAGGCCCCGGGACAGGCCGCTCCGCCTCCCGTTACCAGCGTGGCTCCTCCCCCTTGAAACCCCAATCCATTGATGCCGACCACGGCCCCGTTCAGGTTGGTGTCATAAGCCGCGTCGAAGGCCAGGACACCCCCGGTTTTTCCATCCCATTTTTTACAGGTGAGGGTCGAAAGCAAAGTAGCGTTGGTGTACTGGGGAACGCGGATAACCTGGAAGGATCGTTGGCCCTGCGCGCCGGCGGCGCCGAAATGATAGTCGTTGTTTAAACCGCCCCCAGGACCTGTTCCCGTAATGGGAACCGACCCGCCCGCGGTAACGCCCGTGGCCTTGACATATTCATAAAGACCCGTCTGACGAAGCGCGTTGGAACCAGCCCCCGTTCCATTATTCGCCCCGTAGGCGTTGCTCTGGATGTTGTTGATGTTCGCGTCCTGCATTTGGATAACCAGCAGTAAATCACCAGCCGCGATCGCTGTTCCGGCTCCCGTCGCGGGACCGACGGGAATGGAAGTTTGGCCCGAGATAACGCCGGCCGTAGGCGGGAAATAGGTATTGATGACCCCGCCGATGGAAGCCGCGCCGTCCTTGCCCGGGGTGGCGCACCAGGCGTTCAATTCGCGGGGAAACATTCCCGCCAGCAACCCCGCCAAAAAAACACAAAGGAATTTCAGGAGCCTCTTCCTTTTGAAAAAAGAAGTGGTCTGTTTCGGGGGAATCTCATTAATTTTTTCGACAAAAATCCGCATAGGCGTCATCAATCCCATTCGCTAATTTTTCAGGTTGAAAGAAAAAATTCGCGCGATGAATAAATATTTTTTGAATTTACTTTTTAAGGAAGGGAATGCAAACCCATCGATGAAACAAAAGGATGTTTCCCGTTTCAACGGGGAAACGAATTTTGGAATGGTCCCCATAACAGTTGGTGTGAAATTAAAAATTTTCACGGGAGGACCCATTAAATTGAAAAAAAAACTAACCACAATTCCCACGTTCTGCAAACCTCAAGAGTGTTGAAAAGCGTCGTTTATAAGGTTGTTTACCGTTTAACCAAAAGCACCTAATTGTATCTTGGTTCAGGATTGGCTGCCACATCCGGTGGGTAATAATTACACGTCAAAATCACAGGGATTGTGGGCTTTTGGGGGTTTACCCACAACATTTAGATGGGACAAAAAAAGACTCAACCCCGTGGTTTATGGGCGTCTTCCACGATCATTTGAATGGTTTCCAGTTCCCCGCCGTCACACCAGATGGCTCCGCAGGATTCATTCGAACAACGGTCAATGACCACCTGGGTCAACATGGTATGGATCATTTTCGTCATGTGGTTTTGACAATGGGGACATTTTATTTCAGGGAATAAATCCCTTTTCATGGCGGGTCCACTCTGGGAATCCCGCCATGTTTTTGCCCTTTTAATATCCTCCGCCGCGAAGGTGGTTTCCTCCCGGGTTATCAGACGGTCCAAAACCCCGGCCCTGAGTAAATAACCCCTGCAAAATGTACATTGTTCCACCTCGGTCCCCTCGTAACGGGAGGTAATCATGGGGACCTTGCAGCGCGGGCATCCATTTTGGGAAACCGCCCCCTGGACCTGTTGTTGAAAAAGTGGAAGGAGTTCAGGCGCCTCGGAAGCCTTAACGACTTTATCCCCCCCGGAAGGGCAAACCCAAGTGGAAGGGCTCATGAAACCCATGGAAAGAAGCTGGGGAGGGCTATAGGGCCCCACCCACTTGTCCCCCTGGTAGGCCATGAAACCCGGACTCTCCAACCCGGGGGAGGATTGGATTCCGGATTCCGCCTGATCCTCCTCACGGGCCCCCTTTTGATCCAGTTCCTGAAGGGTTTTGAGATCCGTCCTGGCCCAGGCCAGCAGTTTTGAAAGTCTTTTGGAAACCGGGGGATGGTTGCTGAAAAGATTGGAGAAAAAACCCTCTTGTTCATCCAGTCCCGAGTCCGACGGGTTCATGATAAAAAGCGGGGAGTAGGCAACCGGGGTTCCTCCCCGGTACCGGTTGGAAATTTTGTAAAGGCTCTCGGCCAAAGCCAGGGGGTCCTTGCACATCTGGACGCCATCGGTATCGGCCAGGTATTCCCTTTCCCGGGAAATCGACATGGAAATAAGGCGGGTAACGAGATAACCCGCGCCCGAGATGATCCACAAAACCAGGATCACCCCCGAAATACTTCCTCCCCTGTTTCTTGACCGCCGGTCGAAGGTGTTGGAGGTCCCCCTCATCAGGCCGCCCAAAATTTCGTTCACCCTCCCAAAGACGCTGAAAAGAAAGCAGGCCGTGGTCACCAGCCGGGAATCCTCGTGGACCAGGTGGGCGGCCTCATGGGCCACCACGGCGGAAAGTTCCTGGCGGGTAAGTTTCGGGAGGAGGCCGTCGGTCACGCCGATGGCGGAATTCCCCTTTCCGTCCTGCAGGGAAAAGGCGTTCAGGCCCGTAGTGGGGAGAATCACGGGCCGGATTCCATGGATACCGGTCGCGGCCTCGGCCTCCGACACGAGATTGATGAATTGGGAGTGGTAGTTGTCCCGGGGATCGGCGGGTTTGGTTCCGATCTCCGCGAGCAGGTCATCCAGGGACCGGCCGCGGACATAATAAAAATGCATGACCGCGATGAGGGTGGAACCTAGGGTGGCGATGGCCACGAGCGATGGAATTTCGATGGGCCCGGGGCTGTGGGACATGCCCCTGAGCATCAGGGAACCGGAAACCAGCAATAGATTGGCGAAAAAAATGTAGAGGCCCACCAGGAGAATGAAGAGATAAAAAGTCGCCCGCTTGGTGCGTTCCTTGGCTTCGAAGACCGTTTCCGCCGGAAGTGAGTAGAACAAAGGAGACCTCTTGCCGCAAATTAAGCAAATGATCGCGGTTAAAATCTAAAACAATGATCCTGAGAATTTCAAAGAATGAATTTGCGAAAATTCGCGCAAATTAGCGGCTAATGTTTTAGAGTTTTACCTGCGGGACATCTTTGTCGGAGTCGGGGGTTTTCAGGAATTCCCTCGGCTGGAATCCGAAGGGTCCCGCCACCAGGTTTGAGGGAAACTGCTGGATGATGGAATTAAAATTGGCCACCACGTCGTTGAAATGCCCCCGCACGTAGGCGATCTTGTTTTCCGTTGAGGTCAATTCCTCCTGGAGTTTTCCCGCGTTTTCGTTGGATTTCAAGGCCGGATAATTTTCCCAGACCGCCATCAGCCGGCCCAGGCCCGAGGTAATCTCGTTTTCGGCCTTCATGCGGTCGCCCATGTTGGAGGCCCCCATGGCGCTGGCCCTCGCCTGCATGACCTTGGTCAGGGTTTCCTTCTCGAAATTCATGACGCCCTTGACCGTTTCCACCAGGTTCGGGATAAGGTCGTGGCGGCGTTTCAATTGAACGTCGATCTGGCTCCAGGAATTGTCAACTTCCACCCGGTAGCGCACAAGACTGTTGTAAACGGATATGAAATAAATGGCGATAAGGAGGAGGACTCCCAGGACAAATAAAAGAGCCACCAGCGCGATTCCCATGGCCATGGAAACACCCCTTATTATTTGATGAAAAAGCTTTGGCAAGTATAGGACGAAAACTTCGCGTAAAACAGGGCCGCGGGTCAAAACCATGCAAGGCTTTGGGGAATCGGCCCCTTATTTTTTTGGCACGGCGCCTTCCCAAATTCAGGCCTTATAATTCTTGACAGTTTTTGACCCCTTCGTTAATCTTCTATCCTTTTCAACGCCCTGTCACTCGATGCCCTTTCAAAACGATCCACTTTCGGAGGAACTAATGGCCAAGCCTAAGAAAAAATCACCCGCTAAAAAAGCTCCCAAAAAAGCCAAAGCCGCCTCCAAACCCGTTTCCAAGAAAATCACGTTTAAGGCTTCCGCGAAACCCGTCATGATCATGAAAGCTCCCCCGAAAAAAGTCCGCATTGATCCCGTTTACAAACCCCTTCTTTCCAAATTGCAGGACCGCCGCAATGAAATCACCGGCCAGGTCAACCACCTGGAACAGGATCTGCGCGAGGAAATCGCCGACAACCAGAACGTCCCCGGCGACATGGCCGATCATGGATCGGGCGAGTTGAACCAGCACCTGTCCGTCACCCTCATGGAAAACGACCGCATCGAATTGGAGCGCATCGAGAAAGCCATCACCCGCATCGAGGCCGGTTCCTACGGCAAATGCGAGGTCTGCGAAAAGACGATTCCGATGGCGCGGTTGAAGGCCATCCCCTGGGCCACCCGCTGTATCAACTGCCAGAGCCGGGCCGAGAGCGCGTAACAACCAATTAACAATTAAAAATGAATAATGAAAAAT
>JAHFCG010000037.1 GCA_023249615.1 candidate division FCPU426 bacterium
TACCCCCACCAACACGCCCACCCAAACCCCGACCACGACTCCGACCAACACGCCCACCAATACCTCGGTCAATACCAATACCGATACGCCAACGGCTACCCCGACAAATACCCCCACCAACACACCCACGATCACACCCACCAGGACTCCTACAAATACACCGACCATCACATCCACCAACACCCCCACCAATTCCCCGACCGAAACCCCGACCAGGACTCCTTCCAATACTCCGACGAATACCCCGGCTGACACCAACACCGATTCCCCGACACCTACGCCTACCAATTCATTGACGGATACCGCCACGGTTACACCCTCGAGAACTCCTACGAACAGTCCCACTGCTACCCCGACAAGGACTTCCACAAATACATTTACGGAAACCGCGACTGTAACCCCGTCAAGGACCCCCACAAATACCCTTACGGATACGCCCACCAGAACCGCGACCATTACCCCGACGGATACTTCCGCCGATACACCCACCAATACACCGACGGCTTCGCCGACCAAAACACCAACCAATACCTCCACCGTCACACCCACCCGGACACCCTCGAACACGCCCACGGATACATTCACTCCCACCGAAACCAATACACAGACGAATACTCCCACCGAAACTCCGACCCGGACCCCTTCGAACAGTCCAACTGATACCCCGACGCCCACGGTTACCCTAACCCCGACGGATACCTTCACGCCCACGGCGACCAGAACCCCGACGAACAGTCCGACGGAAAGTCCCACCCCCACTCAAACCAACACGCCCACCGATAGCCTGACCCCTACGAACACCTTTACGGATACACCCACACGGACGCCCTCCAACAGCCCGACGGATACTCCCACACCCACGATTACCCGTACCCCGACGGATACCGGCACCCCTACCCCTACCCGCACCCCGACCAATTCCCCCACTAATACGAATACCTCCACTCTTACCCAAACTTTCACCAATACCGCCACATTGACCTTTACCAGTTCTCCCACGAATTCACCGACCGTTACCCCCACCAACACTCCAACGCAAACACCCACCAGCACCTACACCCCCACCTTTACCTGGACCTTCACCAATACCCTGACAGCCACCAACACGCCCACGAACACCCCCAGCAACACACCCACCCAAACCCCGACGCCGACATTTACCTTCACCAACTCCTTTACGCCCACAAATTCCCCCACCAATACCCCTTCCGATACACCAACCTCAACCCCAACTTCGACATTCACGTTTACCCTAAGTCCGACCCCTACTCCTACGCCTTACCTGACCCTGGTCAAGAGCGCCTCCACCATGACGGTTCACCCGTTGGAAAACCTGACTTACACCCTGGCCTACTCAAATCCCAGCAGTTCACCCGTTACCAACGCCGTCCTGGTGGATAAATTGCCCCCCATCGCCCAAATGAGCTACATTGCGGGATCGGCCTCCAATAGCGGAGTTTATGATCCCGCTACCAATACCCTGACCTGGGTAATTTCGAACATCGCACCCGGAACCTCGGGCCAGGTTACCTACCAGATCCAGGCCTCCTTTGAGTCAGCCAACACCAAGAACGCCCAAATGGTTAATAACGCTTGTCTTAACTTTGTTGGAGGAACGGTTTGCTCGGGAGTGACCGTTTCAGTGACCGGCGCTTATTTGGTACATCTGGCCATCTACAACCAGGCCGGGGAACTGATCAAAGACCTGGTGACGTTCGAGCTGGCGAATGCCGTTTCGGATTTCACGGTCGTAAACGGCGTTATTACCACTGATTCCCAAACAGCCCAGTTCTTCTATAAGGGGATATTGATCGGAACCTGGGACGCCACCAACCCCAACGGGGCCAAGGTCACGAATGGGACCTATCTGGTCAAAATAGACAGCGTGGATCCTTTTGGGGTGACGACAACGGTTACCCATGGGGTTTCAGTGGATATAACGCGCGACACCCTGAAGGTGGCGGTTTACAACGAGGCGGGGGAAATTGTGAAGCACTTCAGCCAGGTGGAGATTCAAAACCTCATCGCGGGGGCGGGTGGAACTCTTCTTCCGGCTGACTTCGATGTCGGAAAAATCCGCCTTTCTTCCAGCACCATTTCGCCGACCAACTCGAACACGAGCGGTCCCAACCAGACGCTAACGGTAACCCTGGGATCCGGACGGAGCTTTGTGTGGGATGGAAGAGGGGACAGCGGCAACATCCTGACCTCGGGAACCTATTTCCTGGAGGTTAAATCGGACGTCCAAAATTCCGCCCCTCAGGAAACCATCATGGCCCTTCATCTCCTGGACGCCAACGCTGGTAGCCTTGGGGATGTGGTTTTGGGCCCGAACCCGGTCGACCTGGGTAAAAACCCCACCGCCATCTTCTATATAAATAATCTGAGCACCCAGGTGACGGAAATCAGGGCCAAAATCTATACCGTGGCCGGGGAATTGACCCAGGTCCTCGTCAATGCCCCCGGAAACCTGTCCCAAATTCCATGGAATTTGGGACAGGCGGGAATGGCCAGCGGAACCTATTTGGCCGTTCTTGAAATGAACGGCAACTCGGGTCTCATCGGCCGCAAAATCGTGAAAGTCGTGGTAATTCATTGAACCACGACCCGTCAGCCTTTGGCTGACGGGTCGTGGTGAGACGTCTTTTTGTTAGAAGTTTCCCCAAAAGTCTTTTATTCTCTATCCACCAAACGGATGGAGTCCCAGTAATGGCCGGACCCAAAAAGAAAAGCAAAACCACGAAAAACTTCCTTCTGTTGATGGGTTATTTCCTTGGTTTTATGGCCTGGTTCTGCGGCTTTTATTGTGTTGAAAAGGTTGAAGATGGGACTTTTCTTATTTCAAAGAAAAAAATGACCTGGCATTTAATAAAGGTATTTCTTTGGACCTTTGGATTTGTTTCGGTTTATAAACTGTTCCTTGTTGGAAAAATTTGGGCTTTTCAGTCGCCCCTGCCCGATATCGCGATGATCGTTCTGCTCCTTTTGGTTACCTTCCTATATATATGGGTTTTCCTTCCCGGCGTTTTGACCCTTTTTATCCCCGGCTTACACAGTTTTTTTTGTCCCCAGTGTTTTAAAAAACAAACCTTCAGGTTTTTGCCGGCGGCATTCCAGTATGGTTTTTTCGTGACTTATCTTTGTCGTTATTGTTCTTGTCTTGTGAATGGCCGGGGGGAACAGGTCTTTTATCCTGAAAATTTGTCTTTTTCCAAAAATCCGTCCTTGTTCCTGGGAAGTCTCGTGCCCGCCCTTTTAACGTTGTTTTCGGGTCTTTTCGGTTCGCTTAAATTTTTTGGATTTTTCTAATTTTTACGTTTAATATGTAGCGGTTTGCACGGGTCAGCCCTGCGGGTGGACTTGGCAGGTTCAAGAAATTTCTAACCAACACTGATACTTTCAACGTTTTCAGCCGATAGTCGCTGGTGATTGCCTGTTCAATTTATTGAAAGGACTATTTCCATGCTCGATGCCCTTCCCAAAGCCATATCCTCCTTCGCTCCAACGATCGATGACATGCTTTATTTGATTTATTACGTGACGGGGTTTTTCTTCATATTGATGGAGGGCTACCTTTTTTACCTGATAATCCGCTACCGGCAAAAAAAAGGAGTTGCCGCCAAGTATGAAAAGGGAGATACCTGGGTTCAGATCCAGTGGATTATCGCTTTTTCAGTCATTATCCTTTGCATCGACCTGTTCCTGGATTTCCGGGGAGCAAAAACCTGGGCCGCGGTTAAGGAGGAGGTCCCCGCGACGGACCTGACCATCAAGGTTCAGGCTAAACAGTTTGACTGGACTTTCTTCTATCCCGGAAAGGACGGCAAACTCGGCACTGAGGATGACATTTCCTCCTACCGGGAGCTTCATGTTCCGGTTAATAAAAAAGTCCACATCATCATGACCTCGCTCGACGTCATCCACGATTTTTTCCTCCCGGAAGTCAGGTTAAAGCAGGATGTCATGCCCCAGCGGGAAATCAACGGTTGGTTTGATACCAACGAAGCGGGAACCTTTCACCTGGTTTGCGACGAAATTTGCGGGGTGGGTCATACCCGCATGACGGGTGTCTTGCAAGTTGACGATGACAAGACTTTCGAGGATTGGCTTGAAGCCAAAGATAAAGAACAACATGGAGGAGTCCAATGAGCCACGATAGTCACAAGCAAAGTTTCATCAGCCATTACATTTTCTCGACGGACCACAAGATGATCGCGAAGCAGTTCCTCCTGCTCTCCATCATCATGGCCTGTCTCGGGGGCTTCATGGCCTACCTGATCCGATGGGAAGTCGCTTTTCCCAATGTGCCGGCGCCTTTCTTCGGCCTGGTTTCGCCGGACAAGTTCAACGCCATCATCACGCTTCATGGCACCATCATGATCTTCTTCGTCGGGATGCCTTTCCTGGCGGCTTTTCCCTCGAACTTTTTCATTCCCCTGATGATCGGGGCGAGGGATATGGCTTTCCCGAAGCTGAACCTGGCTTCCTTTTGGCTGACCTTTACCGGCGCGGTTTTGCTGGTCGCCTCCTTTTTCGTTCCTGGCGGTCCGGTGGCTGGCGGCTGGGTGGGTTATCCGCCCTTGTCAGCAAGTTCTGAATTCGCCGGAGTCAAGTGGGGCGCGGCCTTGTGGATCCTCAGCCTGGCCATGGCCTTCTTTTCCTCCAGCGTCGGGGGCTTGAATTACCTGGTAACCGTTATTTCCCTTCGCGCGCCTGGAATGACCTATTCAAGGGTTCCCATGACCGTTTGGTTCCTCTTGGGTTCCGCGGTGACCTTCTTCTTTTCCGTCGGCCCGCTTATCGCCGGCGCCTTCATGCTTTTAATGGATAACATGTTCGGGACCGGCTTTTTCCTGCCGGCGAAGGGAGGGGAACCCATGTTGTGGGAGCACCTTTTCTGGTTCTTCGGCCATCCCGAGGTTTATGTTCTTTTCTTCCCCGCGCTAGGCATGGGGCTGGACATTATGGCGACCTTTACCCGCAAACCCATCTTTGGCTACAAGCTGATTCTGGGAAGCACGGTTGGCGCGATCACCCTGAGCTTTATCGTCTGGGCCCACCATATGTTCCTGTCGGGCTTGAACCCCGTTTTAGCCACACCCTTTTCCATTACGACCATCCTGATTTCAATTCCTTTCGCGATCATCATCTTTTGCATGTTCGCGAGCCTCCGGCACGGGGCGATCCGGATGGAACTTCCCTTCCTTTGGATGGTGGGTTTCCTCGCCACCTTCCTGGTTGGGGGATTGACGGGAATTTTCCTGGGTTCGGCCTCGGCCGACATTTACCTCCATGGGACCTATTTCGTAGTTGCCCATTTCCATTACACCCTTTTCCCCTCGGTATTCTTCGGGGGATTTTCGGGGGTTTATTACTGGTTTTCCAAAATGTACGGCCGTGAATTGAACAAGAAACTGGGGCTTTTGCACCTGGTCCTGACCTTCATCTTTTTTAACGGCACCTTCTGGCCCTTGTTCCGCGTGGGAATCGGGGGAATGATCCGTCGTATCGCCGATCCTTCCTTCTACCCGCAGTACCAACAATTCGCGAACTGGAATATCTTCTGCACCATTTCCGCCATCGCGTTGATTGCTTCCCAGGCGATTTTCCTCTGGAACATCGTCTGGAGCATGACCCACGGCCCCAAGGCCGTGAAGAACCCCTACGATTCCAACACGCTGGAATGGCTGGCGGATTCCCCGCCCCCTCACGGCAACTGGGGCGCGAAGCTTCCTATTGTTACCGGAGATCCTTACGAATATAGCAAGCCTGGGGAAGCCAAGGACTGGCGTTCCCAAGCTCAGAACCTTTAAGGAGATAAATTCATGGACACGAGCCACTCCGAAGCCGTTGTATATCCTCCGGGAGAGGGGCCAACCGGCCACTATTCCGGTCCCTCGGACCTGACCACTGGACGCCTCGGGGTTTGGGCCCTGATCGCCTCAGAAATTGTCCTGTTCGCCGGACTTTTGGGTTCCTTCATTTTGATGCGGATGATCCATCCCGAATGGGCCGAGAAGGCCCGCGAGTTGAACCTATACGCGGGAACCCTGAACTCCCTCGTTCTTTTGATCAGCAATTTTTTCATGATGAAGGCTTCCTCTGCCGTCGCGGATCACCGCGAGGACGATGTGAAGAAATTCCTGTCACTCACCATTCTCTTGGGCTTCTTTTTCCTTCTGGTGAAAGCCTATGAGTACAGCGGGGAATTCAAACACGGCAATTTTCCCTCCAGCGGTGGTTTCTGGTCTTTTTACTTCCTGATGACCGGGATCCATGCCACCCACATTTTGGGCGGCTTGGTGGCTCTCGGGATTCTTTTGAACCGGGCTTTCCATGGAACCCTGGAATCGACCAAGGGCCGTGTGGCCTTGACGGGGCTTTACTGGTCCTTCGTTGAAGTGGTCTGGATTTTCCTGTTCCCCTTGCTTTACCTGCTGGCTTAACCAAAATATAAAAGGGGGAATTACATGAGCACAACGACAGCTAACTCAAAACACGGAATGGTTTTCGGAGCCTTAGTCGCCATGGCACTTTCCTCGGTGGGGATCGTGTTCCTGCACTTGCCGGGATTGACACAAAACATCGCGGTTTTTTCTGTGGCCTTCCTGATGGCGGGCCTGGTTTTCTTCCAATACATGGACCTGAAAAGCGAGGGGAAGCTGATCTACTGGATCATGGTTATTCCGTTTGTTCTCTTCGCTATTTTAGTGGTCCTTTTTATTCCCGATGTCTGCCACTATTCCATTGATTTCCTAAAGGTTCTCTGAAATGAAGAAGGTGGTTAACCGCCGGGCCTCTTCACCGGCGGTGACACGCTCCGAGCCCCGGATGAATCCCGCAAAGCTGGGAATTCTTCTTTTCATTTGCGCCGAAATCATGTTTTTTGCCGGTCTTATCAGCGCCTTCGCCGTCTTCCGTTTCAGCCCCGTCCAATGGCCACCAGCCGGCCAACCCCGTCTTCCGGTTCAAATTACCGCTGTAAATACCATTATTCTCCTTTTGAGCGGAGTTACTTTTTTTCTGGCCTTTAAGGCCCTTAAGGCCGCCAAGGATAATTCCTTTAAAAATCTTCTGACCGCTACCGCCGCACTGGGCTTGATTTTCCTCCTGATCCAAGGGGTAGAATGGATTCACCTTCTGCAATTTGGACTGACAGTTCATTCCAGCATCTTCGGCGGTTTCTTTTATTGCTTGGTGGGAATGCATGGTTTCCATGTGGCCGGGGGAATGGTTGCCCTGCTTTTTGTGGTTACCCGAGCTTGGCAGGGAGCCTATTCGTCCAAGGTAACTCTGGGCGTGGAGCTCTGCCGGATGTACTGGTTTTTTGTGGTGGGTTTGTGGCCGGTGCTTTTCGCGCTGGTTTACCTGTGAGGTTTGGCTTTATGAAACGATTCAACCTTAATTTAATTGCGGGAAGTTTGTTACTTTTCGCCTTGCTACCAGTCATGGCGGACGCTTGTGCCCTGTGTGTGGGATCCTCCCCTTTTAAAACGGGTATGCAATGGGCGGTTGTTCTTCTTCTGCCGGTTCCTTTTGTTCTGGTGGGTCTTTTGGTTTATTTCATCCGCCAGGCCTCGCAGGACGACACTACCGATTCCTGAGCCTGTTTTTCCAAATATCCAACCTAAGTCTCGATCCATTTCATTCAACATACAAAATCCCATTTAAAGGTAAAATCATTCATGTGGATTTCCTGAATCGTCCATGATGGGGAGGAAAAAATCGATGAAGAAGTATGGAATATTTGTGTTGGTTTTTTTGTTTTGGATTTGTTTACCGATATTTTCCTGGTGTCAAACCGCTACCCCAATTAATAAAGATACTAAATCAACAAAAAATCATTCTCGTTCTCGTATTTCAAAGAAAAAAGCCCTTCGGCTCGCTCAGGAAGAGTTTGAAATAATGAAAAGATGGGTTATCCCCAGCATAGAAAGGTGGGACCAGAAGAATGCGAAGGTCGAAATGGAAGGCGATCTATATGTAGTCCATTTTTATCCCCCGCCACACACTCTCGCGGCAGATCATATTATTTACGTTAATCCCATGTCGGGCGCTGTTTCCGCCGAATCAATATATATCAGCCGGTAAAAGAGCAAGTGACAAGAAATATGAAAAAATATTTTTTTCAAGATGAGGAGTCTTTTGAACCCTAAACTCGATACCAACCAAATCAACTATCTCAATATCGGGTTGATGATCCTTTCGGCTGGGTTGGCGTTCGCCTATCCATTTGAACTATTTATCCTCGTTTACGCGGTATTGGGGCCCCTGCATTACCTCACGGAAATATCCTGGCTTCACGATAAGAACTATTACACCAAGGGAAAATATGACTGGCTTTTTTTGGCGGCCGCCAGCCTGGGGGTAACGGCTTTATTTCTGGGGCTGGACCGCTACGCCCCTCGTGGGACCAACGATTTTTTCACCTACATGGCTTTTGCGGGTGGCGCGATTTTACTCCTTGTTGATAAAAACAAACTCCGTTTTGGATTATTTATTCTGGCCGTATTTATCGGTCTATTGTTAACGAAACTACCTTTGTTCGGCGCGATTTTCGGGCTTCTTCTGCCGACCATCATTCATGTTTTTGTTTTCACAGGGTTATTCATTTTGATTGGGGCATTAAAAGGAAGAAGTGTCTCAGGGATTTTTTCTCTTTTGGTTTTTGTCGGAGTCGCCTGTTGTTTTATTTTTTTTCATCCCGATCACGCGGATTACCATGTTAGCGATTACGCGAAGGAGAACTTTGGTTTTTTACGGGATGACGGAACCGGAAGTAATGTCTTCGTTTCCATGAATCTTTATCTGGTAAATGCCATGGGTATACAGGATTTCGGCATCCCCACCAGGCCCTATTCCGAATTTTTCCATAAAATTAACGATTTTTTATACCAGAATCCCTCCGCGTTGGCGCTCATGTCCTTCATCGCTTTCGCCTACACCTATCATTATCTCAATTGGTTTTCAAAGACCTCCATCATCAAGTGGCATGAGGTTTCAAAGGGCCGCTTTGCCGTGGTTTTATCGCTTTGGATCGCGTCGCTAATTTTGTACGGGGTGAATTACTCGCTTGGGTTTAAGTGGCTTTTCTTCTTGAGTTTCGCTCACGTGATGTTGGAATTTCCGTTGAATCATTTGACGATGATCAATATCGTGAAGGAACTAGGGCGGATTTTTGCCGGGGGAACAAAAGCGGCAAGAACGAAGTAAAAAACCCCATTTGGCGCCGATAACGACCGATGACGGCTTAGACCAATCTCCATTACGGATTTCTTCGACTTTATTAAAAAAACCTGTTAGTCCGGATATTGAAGGAGGAATGATGACGGTTTAAGTCAAAAAAATTCTTGGTTTTATCGGCGTCCATCGGATTTGATCGGCGGCAAAAGAGTATTTATTGAAAATTATTTTGGTTGCTGTTTTGGGTTGGGTTTCTGGTTTTACTGTTTTTTAACGAACAAGCCCGCGACGATTTCCCCGATGCGCTGGGAAATCTGCATTTTGGAAGGATCCTCGCCCGTGATGGGGCCGTCGAACATGGGGTATGCGCTGGTGATGCCTTCTTCCTTGAGCCACTTCATGCCTGAATCCATCGAACCAACCACGGCTACGCAGGGGATTCCCAGTTTCTTAGCCATCCGGGCGACGGCCACGGGTGCCTTGCCTTGCTGGCTTGAGTTGTCCAAACGTCCCTCGCCGGTAATGACCAGGTCGCAGCCCTTCATTTGATCCTCGAGCTTCAGGATCTTGGCCACGAAATCAAACCCGCTTTCTAGCTGACCGCCCAGGGCCAATACCGCCATGCCCATTCCGCCCGCGGCTCCGGCGCCCTTGTGGTTTTTAAGAAGAATGCCCGAGGCCTTGGAAAGGACACCCTCAAAGTGGTAAAGGCCCTTTTCCAGTTCCTCCACCATTTCAGGAGTTCCGCCCTTTTGGGGCCCAAAAAAGCGCGCGGCGCCATGGTCGCCCAGCAGGGGAACATTCACGTCCACCATTCCGATAATGTCGATTCCCTTTAAAAGGAGTTTGACCGGGTCGAGATCCACCGCGAGGACCTGGGTCAGGTGTTTACCCGCCGCCCCCTTGGGGAGGGTGGTTTTGGTTTTGAAGACAGCTCCCAGGGCCTGAAGGAAACCCAGTCCGCCGTCGATGGTGGCGCTTCCGCCCAGGGCAATACGTAAATGTTTGATTCCGTGTCTTTTGACCGCCTCTTCCACCAGTTCGCCAGTGCCGTAACTGGAGGTTTCCAGGGGGTTTCGTTCGCCGATGGTTAAGCGGAATAACCCCGAAGCCTGGGCCATTTCAATGATGCCGGTCTCTTTTTCGGGCAGTTGGGAAATTCCCCATTGGGCCTGTTTGAAGCGCATCAGGGGGTCATTTACGGACGAATTAAGGGTTTTTCCCTTGAGGATATAAATGATGGATTGCAGGGTTCCTTCGCCGCCGTCGGCGACTGGGCAAAGGCGCAGGTTGGCTTCGGGCAGAAGTTTCTGGAGGTGATTCCTGAGGAGCTCGGAAATCTCCTGGGCGGTGTTGATTCCCTTGAATTTGTCAGGCGCGATCAGGATTTTCATTTGCTTCCTTTTCGTTTAAACCTTACGGGCCTGTTCACAGGCCCGATATTCTTAGTTGGGGCAAATAATCGATATCTTTACGGCAGGCAATTTGTTTAACTTTTTCAAACCCGGCACTACACTATAACCGATTTGACATATCATTTTAAGGAGGAAAAATGGCTCCGCAAGACCAATCCATCACTTCTTTACAGAAAGATTCCCTTACTTTTCCCCCTTCTCAAGAGGTTTCCGCCAGGGCCCACATTGGTTCCCCTGAAAAATATCAAAAAATGTATGACCGGTCGATCAATGATTCCCACGCCTTTTGGCTGGAGCAAGCCCTTGCTGAACTGCAATGGTTTAAGAAGCCGGGTAAAACCCTTGAATACACCTGGGATTCCAAAAAACGGGTCATTCAGCACACCTGGTTCGAGGATGGGGAACTGAATGTTTCGGTGAACTGTCTTGACCGCCACCTGACCGGCCCCAACAAAAACAAAACCGCCATTCTTTGGCAGGGTGAAAAGGATGAGGAAGTCCGCAAGATTAGCTATGCCGAATTGCATCGGATGGTCTGCCAGTTTACCAATGTCCTTATCTCCAAGGGGATTAAGAAGGGCGACCGCGTTTGTATCTATATGCCGATGGTCCCGGAGGCCGCGGTGGCCCTGCTTGCCTGCGCGAGGCTGGGCGCCATTCACTCGGTGGTGTTCGCGGGATTTTCCTCGGCTTCCATCAAGGACCGCATTCATGATTCGGAAAACGCCGCCGTGATCACCTCCGATGTGGGTTTCCGCGCGGGAAAAACCATTCAACTAAAAAATATCATGGACGAGGCGCTGAAAGACTGCCCCTCCATCAAGAACGTCATCGTATTCCAGCGGGGGGATGGCAAGGCCAACATGCAGGCAGGCCGTGATTTCTGGTGGCATGATGAAATGAAGAAGGCCAGCCCCGAACACAAGGCCGAACCCATGAAGGCCGAGGATCATTTCTTCATTCTTTACACCTCGGGTTCCACCGGAAAACCCAAGGGTGTTCTCCATACCATGGCCGGTTATTTGCTTCACGCGGCCATGACCCACAAGTACATTTTCGATTACCATTCGGAGGATATTTACTGGTGCACGGCCGATATCGGCTGGGTGACGGGGCACAGCTACATCGTTTATGGACCCCTTTCCAACGGGGCCACGACCCTGATGTTCGAGGGGGTTCCCAATTTCCCCGATCCGGGCAGGTTTTGGCAGGTGGCGGCCAAGCACAAAGTGAACATTTTCTATACCGCTCCCACGGCCATACGCGCCCTTATGCGCGAGGGGGAAGATTGGCCGAAGAAACACGATTTGGGTTCCCTTCGGGTACTGGGTTCGGTCGGGGAGCCCATCAACCCTGAGGCCTGGTTGTGGTACCACCGCAATATTGGAAGGGACAAATGCCCCATCGTGGATACCTGGTGGCAGACCGAAACAGGTGGAATTTTGATTTCACCCCTGCCGGGCGCCCATACCCTGAAACCCGGAAGCGCTTCCCGGCCATTCTTCGGCGTGGAACCGGTGGTTCTTCGGGATGACGGAAGCGAGTGCAACCGGAACGAAGGTGGAAAGCTTTGTATCAAGAAGCCTTGGCCGGGCATCATGCGTTCCACCTGGGGGGATCATGACAGGTTCATCAACACCTACTTCCAGACCTTCGCCAATCTTTATTTCACCGGCGACGGATGCCGTGTCGACCAGGACGGGGACTATTGGCTCCTGGGCCGAGTGGATGACGTGGTCAATATTTCAGGCCACCGAATCGGGACGGCCGAGGTTGAAAGTGCGCTGGTTTCCTTCCCCAAGGTTTCCGAGTCGGCCGTTGTGGGATATCCCCATGACATCAAGGGCCAGGCCCTTTATGCATTTGTCACCCTCAAGGAAGGCGTGACACCCACCGATGAAATTAAAAAGGAGCTCATCCAACACGTCCGGAAGGAGATTGGCCCCATCGCACAGCCGGATAAGATCCAGTTTGCCGAGGGTCTGCCGAAAACCCGAAGCGGGAAAATCATGCGCCGAATCCTGAGAAAAATAGCGGAGAACGACACGGGCAACCTGGGGGACACCTCAACCCTCGCGGACCCCTCGGTGGTGGAGAAACTGGTGTCGGGGAAGCAGTAAAAGGCAGCTGACGGCTCACAGGTGACAGTTGGCAGCAAAGGTAAAACAAAAAAAGTTCCTGCTCGAACCAAGATGGGGTCTTTTGGTTTTAGGGGTAAAGGACAGGGAAAAGCCCTTTCACCCGGCGTCCTGGTCCGTGGCGCAAATGACATTTTTTGTAATATAATTAGTGCGTGAGCGCCAAATTACCCAAAGACCTGATGGTTTATTTCGCCACCGAGTGCGCTTCCTTTAATTTCCGCAAGGCCGCCAGGGCCGTCACCCAATTATTTGATAAAACCCTCGCGCCTTCCGGTCTTCGTTCCACCCAGCTGGGTATTTTGTTGGCTGCCGGCATTTACGAGAAAGCCACCATGTCCCAGTTGGCCGAAATCATCGTGGCTGACCGTACCACCCTTACCCGCGCCTTGAAGCCTCTCCTCCGCAGGGGTCTTCTGGTTAATATTCCCGGCAAGGACAAAAGGAAAAACGGGATATCCCTTACCCTTAAGGGCCACAAGGCCTGCCGGAAAGCGGCGCCCTATTGGAAAAAAGCCCAGGCTCAGGTGGTCAGGGGTTTCGGCAAGAAAGAATGGGCCCAATTTCGGGGTAAACTTGCCAAAACCATACAGGTGGTAAAAAACCCTTAACTGTTTTTGGGGAAGAAACCTCCGATATCCTTAATTAACAGCTTTTTTACCTGAAACTTAAGACCTTCCATGGACGTCCAAAGAACATGCCGTTAATATCTTTGTTTCCGGCTTCATCCTTTTAAAATCGAGGTGCCTTATGAAAAAAAATCTTCTTACTTTTTTAACGATCATCCTGTTTCAAGCGTCTTTTGTGTTAGGCCAGGACAACAGCCGTAAACATGGAAGAAACCATGATGACGGTGGTTCAAGTAATTCCGGAGGCGGACGGAACATTGAATCCCATTCACCGGAAGAAAAGCAGGTTGAAAAGGAGGCGAAACAGCAGGAAAAAGAGAAAAAACAGGCGGAAAAAAGACAGCATCAACAGGAAAAAAACCTACAGCATCAAAATCAAAATAACGGGCAAAGCGGGGGAAACGCCGTCAATCAGGAGCCTGGAAATACGGGAAATGGAACCAACGCTGGGGGGGGGCGTTCCAACCGCCGTCAAAACCGAGAGTTTAAAACCAACGACCAAAATCGAAACCCTTCGGGAAATATGGGGGGGAACACCCGACGTGAAAATTCCCGTTCTGGTAGCGGGGAAAATTTAAAGGCCGACAGGGGAAACCGGCATGAAACCGAACGGGTTCCCGCTAATTTAAAACACATGGGCATTTCCCACCTTCCTACTCCCCTGAAGGACCACGATAAAATACTCAGAACCGATAAGGAACATTCCAAATTTGCCCCTCCCCAGACCGGTCCGGGGGGCAAACCACTGGCGGCGAAATTGATTACGGGAAAATCAATCACGGGTTCCGTGGTTCGAAGCCATATGGGTACCATTACCGCCAACACCACCTTCATCAGCCAGATTAATGTCTACAACCGTTCTGAGGTCGTAAAAGGCAATTACTATTGGCACACCGGGAGCGGATTTGATTACTGCCATTATTTTGATCCCTGGGGCTATCACTGGTACGGGTGGTACATGGGCCCAACCTATTTCTGGACCCGTTACTACCGTGATAATTGGTGGTGGTATGACGGAATTTATGACCGTTGGTGCTACTGGCACGCGGGCGGGTGGTGGTGGCAGGATCCTTTCCACGTGAACATCATTTATGTTTACCACAACAACAACTATACGCCGGTGGACAACCAGCCCTACTCCACCAGTAATGACTCAAGCCAGGTGGTTTATCAAAGCAATGACGGCACCCGCAAGGTCAAGGTCATGGGCGATAGCCGGGACGCTTTCCTTTACGACTCCAGTAACGATCCTTCCTTTGACCCTGTTTTCCTGGCTTCGGGAGTCAAGGACGTCAAGTTCTCGGATACCAGCAACAACAGGCCGCTTCAAATTATCCTGACTCTAAACGACGGGTCATTCCAGATGTTCGACGGTTATGGGAACGGGTACAACAGCCGCCGAAGAAACGACTAACGGCTTTTCACCACCAAGGGCACCAAGTTCACCAAGGAAGACAAAGATTTTAAGATTGGGTTAAAACCAAAAAATTTACTTTTGATTTTTCTCCTTCTTGGTGAACTTAGTGCCCTTGGTGGTAAAAGGGTTTTATTCTCTGGGGGTCGCATGAATTACCAACAATTCGAGGGCTGGCTGAACCAATTAAGCGAATCCGACCGGAAATTTTTGGACCGGCAGACCCTCTGGAAAAAAGAATACCAGGCGGTAAAGCAAAACCGGTCCCTTCCCCCGGGTTTCGCGGGAAAGACGATGGAAATCCTTGAGGGCGGGTCGGAGAGCGAGACATAACCGCTTCACCGCCAGAAAAACACTGCCAGCGCCAAGACTCCAAGGCGTCCAGAACTGCGAAACGAATTTTTTCGTTTAACCCTTTCTTCTCAAATGAAATTTTTTTAAAATTTTAGGTCAAAAGTATTTTGGCTGCTTGGCGGCTTGGAGTCTTGGCGTTGGATTGGGTTTGATTGATTCTTTCAATGAAATAAGCCCTTTCCCGGCTTGACGCCCAATAAGTGACCAGCCTTTTTGACCCCCTGTTATAATGGGTTTCGAGAGTGGGTGAAATTTATGGTTTCCATTACTCAGGAACAAATTGACGCGGTTCTTCAGACCTTCCAGGAAACGCCCGGCGTCGTCCCCGACAACGCTTTCGCCCTCCTTTACCTTGAACAGGAATTCAAAGTCCCCCGCGACAAGGTGGCCCAGCAAATCGCCTGGGGCCGAAACGACTTCGGTATTGACGCCTTCCACATTGATCCCCAATTAAAAAATCTTTACTTGTTCCAATTCAAATGGTCCAAGGCCCCCATTCTTTTCCGTGTGTCCTATCAGCGCCTCATTGAGGGCGGAATGGACCGCATCTTCGGAGCGGAACCCCCCGGCATCCAGCCAGAGCAATTCCTTCTTCAACTCAAAAGCCAGATGCTCAACTACCAGGGAGCCATCGAACGGGTCTTCGTTCATATGGTTTTCAACGGCGATCCCCTGGAAGCCGAAAAGAGCATGGTTTACGAGAAATTGCGGGAGGATCTGGAGGGCAAGAAATACCTTATTGACCAGTTTTTCAACAAGTCCATTCCCATGGTTTTCCAGTTCATCTCCGCCGAAAGCGGAAAGGTGGGGGCCATCGCCCACCAAAGGGTGACCCACCGCTATCCGCTTCAAGTCGCGGAGACCTTGAAACGAAGCGGGCCCAAGGGCGAGGTGCTTCATTTGGGCTTCGCCAAGTTGACGGACCTTCACGCCATGTTTAAGGAAATGAGCTACCGCTTTTTCGAGCGAAACATCAGGGCCAGCCTGTCGGAGGACGCCGCCACCAATCGCTCCCTATATGAAGCCCTTGAAAAGCTGGTCCTGAAGGCCGAAGCCGACCCGGCGGTATTCGCCTTTGACCATAACGGCGTGACGCTTTTCGCCGAGAAGATCGAGGTGGAAAAGGGTAAGTTTATCCTGACGGAGCCGAGGCTTCTCAACGGCGCCCAGACTATTACCACGTTTGACCGGTTTTTGAAAAATTTCCAGGGCGACCCAAGACTGGCGGAACATTCCGGGGCGTTGGATGAACTTTGGGTCATGTGCAAGATCATCTCCGACGCTTCCAACGAGTTCGTGCTGGAAGTAGCCATCAACAACAACCGGCAGAACCCGGTCAAGCCCTGGAACCTGCACGCCAACGACATGATCCAGCTGGAGCTTCAGGATAAGCTCCGGGAGGATGTCGGGCTCTATTACGAACGGCAGGAAAAGGCCTTTTCCAACCTTCGGCTGGAGGATTTGGAGGAGATGGATATCAAGGAAGGGAAGGCCGTGGAGCTTTTGAAACTGGCCCAGACCTATCTGGCTTCCGACGGGGAACTGGACAATATGTCCCGCCTTCAGGAAGTCTTCGAGGAAGAGGCGGATTACAACTATGTTTTCAGTCCCGAACGCCTCCAGGCTGATTCCAAGAAGGTCATCCTCTGCTACAAGGTTCACTACCGCTTGACCAGGTTGATTCGGGAGATCATGGAAAAGGGCGAGAAGAAATACTCCTACATGCGCAAGGCCCGCAATCTGCTCTGGGCGCTACTCTGCCAGGGAATCTTGAATGATGAAAAGGTCGAGGAATACGCCGGAAAATTCGGCCGAAACCTCGCCATCGAGAATGATTACGTCGAGTGGCTCGCCAAAATCGCCTCCACCAAAGCCCGTTTTCTTATTTCCGCAATAGTGGACAAGGAGCCCTATTCCTCCAAGGCCGCTGACGAGAGATACACCTTCCTCCGCACGAAGGTCGTCTATGACCTGTGTATGGACCAGGCGAAGAAGAAGTTCGGCTGGGTTCCGAAAAGGCTTACCTGAAATTTAAATAATTGAATTTAAGTTAGAGATTTATTCGGCGTAAGTGAAAAGGGGTGTGAAAATGTTGCCCCATCCTATTAATTATTATTATCCACCCTCCGAAATGCCTCTCTATTGGGTTCACTGCTGGGCAATTTATGCTTTTGTTAATTTTTTGGCTTTCGCCATGATTTGGCCCATCAAGAAAAAATCCTTTCCTCAAGAACCCCGTTTGATATCAAGGTATCGTCGGGTTTATTGGAGTGTTATTTTTCTTCAAAATCTCCCTTGGCTTTTAATGGGTGTTGGAATTTTATTTGGCGGGGTTGGGAGTATTATCAATTTTGGGGTTTTTTGGCAACCTAACATCGTTGTATCCGCCTGGTGGATAACCCTCATGGCCCTGGCGGCGGCCGGGGTCCTATGGCTCAATTATGGGGGGGCGGAGGAATTGGCGAAGTGCCCAGGAATTCCCCTGGTGCCCGTGGGTGACGTTCAAAAAATAAAACTTTATACCGTCCCTGCGATACTAATGTTTCCCCTGTTCTTCACACTCTGGCAAAATACTAAAGTTTTAATTATTTGGGTTGTGCGGCATCCAGTATGGAAAATTCCGGCCTTAATCGGAATTGTTGGATGTTTATTTGGTTTCGTGGCGTTATTTGTATTCATTGCTCTTCAATGCTCAGAATGGGGTGCCTGGGCGAAATATTACCGCGCTAAAAAGACCTTCAAGGGCAAAAAAATTTCTCTTCTAACAAGTAAAATATATACAAGCTCCGGGGGCGCGATGTTTTTTGGATTTGATACTAAAGCCCTACACCTGTCGTTCGGCTTTATGAACCGGCCTGGACACCCGCCCCTTCTCATCCCCTGGGGGGATATCAAATCAAGCGCCGTCAGATCGGGTTCTTTTAAGGGGTTTCGATTAGTTTTTAAAAAGGTACCTTTGGCCCCATTGTTAATAAATTTTAAAACGGCGATAAAACTTAGGAAAGAATCGAATAATCCAAAACTCGCGAGGGTTTTTAAGGGGATTGTTCCCTGACTGGGAAAGAATGAGATGTCATCCTGAGTGAAACGAAGGATCTAGGTTCTGCTGTAAAATCTAGATTCTTAGAGCTTCGCCAAGGCTACGCCCCACAAGTCGGCAAAGGTCGCCTCAGAATGACAACGTTAGAAATAGTTTTACGAAGGGGTTGTTCCGGGAGGATTGGATCCATTACCTTCCGGCGGTTTCGTTTCAGTCTGTGGCTGTGGCACCTCCGTTGGCGGGGGAATCGAAGCGGAAGTTATAGTCCCCGTCGACATGGATGGTTCCGCAGGCGGTGCCTGCTGGGGATGGAAGCTGAAGTAACAATCCCCGACGACATTGGTGGTTCAACGGGGGCAACGGTTGTCGGAGGCGGCGTGGGTGCAGGGGTATTTTCGACAGCCCGCAATCTCATCTTGTCTTCAACCCGCATCAGCTTCTTTCCAACCTCAATATTTCCCGGATCCTTTTCCAAAATATCCCGAAAAGCCCTGGCCGCTTCGATGTAACGACCTTGTTCGACAAAGGTATCACCGGCTAAAACCTCGGGGGGGACTACCTCTTGAATGGATGTTGGTTTAGGCGGTTCAGTTGGCCTTTCCGGGACTTGTGGCAGGGAGACTGAACTGTCTGGCGTAGCCTTGGCGAAACCAGAAGTGGTCGTTTGCGAATATTGCGAAATAGGTCTGGGGGATTGCAAAACCGGTGGTTCCGATTTCCCCAATTTATAAACGACCACCCCGAGAACGATTAAACCCAATAGGCTAATAATCCATAAAGACATATGTCTGGAAGGGTTGTCATCGACTGGGGCAGGGTTAAAGGTTCCCGTAGTAGTTGAGACGGTCTGCCCCGAGCTTGCCGAATCCTCAGGGGGAGCCGGGGCTTTTTTCTCCGCGGGGTCAGGAGCTTTCGTGGTACCGGCGGTGTTTTCCCTGGAAGTCCTCAAAGTCCTTGGTGTTACCCCTGGGCCCGTGTCTTCATCATTGACCAACTTGTGGGCCTTACGAATCAGCTCCGGGGTAAGTTCCGAGGGAATGGCCAGTTTCTGACCGATGAAAACTAGGTTGGGGTCCTTAATGGTGTCTTGATTGGCGGTGTAAATGAAGAGCCATTTTTTGCCTTCTCCCCAGACGGTTTTTGAGATTTTCCAAAGGTAATCACCCTTTTGGACCACGTATTCGGTAGGGGTTTTTGGGGGGTTGAGGGAATCGCCCTTTAACGAAAGGGGTGCAAGCAAAACAAAGGAAATAAGCCAAAAGAGGGTTCTTTTTAACATACGGCGCCTCCAACGTCCTACTACCCCCACCATAAACCTTTTGTTAAATTTGTCAATTTTCTTCGGGTTGAATTTGGTTTTGACGTTTAACTTTTTTGGGGAGGTTTAGGAAAAATAAGTTCTATTGGCAAGGCAAAATTTGGATTTGAAGGATCGACGCTTTGAAATTTTTTTTGCCTTCTGTAATCCCGAGGTGCGGGACCGATAGGCCCGATTTGCGACGTGGGGATCTCAGGCTTTAATGTTTCCTTAACGCTCTTAACTGAGATTGTAATTGCCCTTTGGGCAACTACCACAAGCTTGTCGGCCCCGATTGGGACGCTTCCTCGTAATGACGGAAAAAGCTTTAATCCCTTCCGCCGAAAGTTATCCACAATTTCCTCAAACGTTTTTCCTTGAAAAAACCAAAAAATAACGATTTTGTAGAACCCTTCTGTCCATTCCTACAAACCTGTTCAAAATTTAATTACTTCCGGTCAAAACTCTTAAAACACCCTTGAAAAATGCTTGAAGAAACCGTGGCATTGGCGCTAATCTTGCAACTCTTCAAACCTGTTCCACGCTCCTCAACGCCCCCTTTTGTCATGATTTTGCCGTCCAATCGCAGTAGGTTGTTCAATTTTAAAACTGACAAGGAGTCAATCGCATGCCATCCGCCCGCAAAAAAATCGCCCTGTCCATCGGCCAGGAAGTTCCTCCCGTGGAGAATTACAAGTCCGAGCCGGGAAGCCAAATTTATGGGTCGCTCGTGTTCAATGATATCGCCCAAAAGCAGTACCTCTCGAAGGACGTCTACAAGAAACTCCGCGCTACCACCCAAAAGGGCGAGCCGTTGGACGCTTCCATCGCCGACCAGGTTGCCCAGGGCATGAAGGAATGGGCCCTGGCCCATGGCGCCTCCCACTACACCCATTGGTTCATTCCATTGACGGGTTTGGGCGCGGAAAAGCACGACACCTTCCTGGAACCCACCGCCGAAGGCGGCGCTATCGCCGAGTTTGACGGCAAGACCCTGATCAAGGGCGAGCCGGACGCTTCCTCCTTCCCGTCGGGTGGAACCCGCGCGACCTTCGAGGCCCGCGGCTACACGGCCTGGGACCCGACCTCTCCCGCTTTTATCCAACAGGAAGTCAATGGAGCCACCTTGACCATTCCCACGGCTTTCGTCAGCTACACCGAAGAAGCCCTGGACTTGAAGACACCCTTGCTCCGCTCCATGGAAAGCCTCTCCAAGCAGGCCATCCGCCTGCTTCGTGTGTTCGGGAACAAGACCGCCAAGACGGTTTTCACCACCATGGGTCCGGAACAGGAATATTTCCTGATCGACCGCAAGTATTTTGAATTGCGCCCCGATCTTATCGCCGGGGGACGCACTCTCTTCGGGGCCCCGCCCTACAGGGGGCAGGAATTGGAAGACCATTATTTCGGAGCCATCCGCGAGCGCATCCTTGCCTACATGATGGACCTGGACCGCGAATTATGGCGCCTGGGGATTCCCTCCAAGACCCGCCATAACGAAGTGGCGCCTGCCCAGTTCGAGATGGCCCCCATTTTCGAGAAGTCCTCCGTGGCCGCCGACCACAACATGATCGTCATGGAGCTTCTGCGCCGCGTGGCCCTGCGCCACGGCCTGGTTTGCCTTCTTCACGAGAAGCCCTTCGCCGGAATCAACGGCAACGGCAAACACAACAACTGGTCGATGGCGACCGACGAGGGCGAGAATTTGTTGGAGCCGGGCAAGACCCCGCACGCCAACGCGCAGTTCCTGGCCTTCCTGGTAGCCACTATTTCCGCGGTCGACAAGTACGCCGAACTTCTT
>JAHFCG010000154.1 GCA_023249615.1 candidate division FCPU426 bacterium
CATGAAAATGGACTCCCTGTAATATTCATTCACAATTTAACGCTCTTATCAAGAGTGGCTGAGGGACAGGCCCTATGAAGCCACGGCAACCAGATCTCGCGAGGGATTGTTAGGTGCCAATTCCTGCCTCGGAACCAAAACGTCCGGGGCGAGATGAGAGATGGAAAACCCAGTCAAAAGGCTTCCATCTCACGATGGAGGTCTTTTTTATTTTGTACCCTCATCTCTTTGTTGATAACCGGAAAAGTCCGGAATAAGGCAATGGGGGTAATGCAGTTTTCCAAATTGGGGCATCCGCCCTTTTTAAAAGGGATAAACTGCGTAGTGGCACCCCCCTGAGGGTGCCCCTTGGCGGGCACGGGGGCCCGCCTCTACGTTTTCTGAGGAGAAATTTGATTATGAGCTACGTCAAAGCCTTGAAATGCCGGGAATGCGGCCAGGAATACGAAAAAACCGCGAAGTATGTTTGCGAGTTTTGCTTCGGCCCCCTGGAAGCCGCCTATGATTACGAGAAAATCAAAAAAGACATTTCCCGCGAAAAAATCGCCTCCCGTTCCTTAAACATTTGGCGTTACCGCGAGCTTCTTCCGGTGGAGGGGACCAACTACAACACCTTGGAAGAAGGTTACACCCCCCTGATCAAGGCTGACCGCCTGGGCAGGGAACTGGGAATGACCAACCTTTATGTCAAAAATGACTGCGCTAACCCGACCCATTCCTTCAAGGACCGCGTCGTGGCGGTCGCCTCCACCCGAGCCCTGGAACTTGGGTTCGACACCCTGGCCTGCGCCTCCACGGGCAATCTGGCCAACTCGGTCGCGGCTTACGGCGCCAGGGCCGGGATGAAGCGTTATGTTTTCATCCCTTCCAATCTCGAGAAGGGGAAGGTAATAGGGGCCCTGATTTATGATCCCAATCTGATCGGGGTCAACGGCAATTACGATGAGGTTAACCGTCTCTGCAGTGAGGTCGCCGGTAAATACAAATGGGCTTTCGTCAATATCAACATGCGGCCCTATTACTCCGAGGGGTCCAAAACCCTTGCGTTTGAAACGGCCGAACAATTAGGGTGGAAGGCTCCGGATCAAGTGGTGGTTCCGGTGGCTTCGGGATCCCTTTTGACCAAAATCTGGAAGGGAAACCAGGAGTTCATGAAGGTGGGCCTGATTCCTGAAAAGAAAATTCGTGTATTCGCCGCCCAGGCTTCCGGTTGTTCGCCTGTTACGACGGCGTTCAAGTCGAAAACCGACACCTTCCGGCCAGTTAAACCCAACACGATCGCCAAGTCGCTTGCGATTGGAAATCCCGCGGACGGATATTACGCCCTGAGGACCATCGCGGAGACAAACGGAGGGGCTGAAATGGCCTCTGACCCTGAGATTGTTGAGGGTATCAAGCTCCTGGCGCGCACCGAGGGGATTTTCGCGGAGACGGCCGGGGGAGTCACGATCGCCTGCCTGAAGAAATTGGCGGAATCCGGGGCCTTGAACAAGGACGCGGTCACGGTAGCCTACATTACCGGCACTGGTTTGAAGACCCAGGAAGCCGTGGCCGACCACCTGAAGAGCGTCACCGTCATCCAGCCGAATATGGAAGCCTTTGAGGCGGCTCATCTGGTTCCAGCCTGAAGAGTTGAAAAGCCAAATTGGTTTTTTAATTAACGCAAGAGAGTGACCGCGCATGCCTAAAATTAATTCAGCCCTGGCGAAAAATCTTTGGGGTTGGCCATTCCTTTTCGGGCTTTTACTGACTGATAGCAACCTGTCGGCGGAAACGAATTTGGATTGGGACTCCATGAGGGCCTCCTACGCCCATTACGCGAAGGAACCCACCGATCAAAACGCCGCGAAGGTTTTTTCCTTTCTTCCCAAAAATCTTGGGTACACCGCGCCCCCTCAGGCCCGAAGGAATCATCTTGAGACGGAAAAATTCGTCCTGAAGCATTTTAGCCCGCTGGAGGGACAGGTCTTTCGGGGGAAATCCAACTCCGTTAAACTGGCTTACAGGCTTTACACGGTCGCGGACGGGGACCTGGCCGAGACCCTGGACGTGATGCTGGGAAAACTAATCTGCCGGAACCCCAGGCTTTTTCTCAGGGAACTCAGGGCGAACCGGAATCTAGTCACCAGGCTTGATTCCATTTTGATGAATTACGGGACCGATTTTGAGAATGACGAGCAGGCCCAAACGAATGAGTTCAAGCATCGGTTAAAATGCCTTCGGAAGGTCAGGGACCCCGAATTGCAGGAAATTCGGGATGAGTGCGTGGAATTCATGGAGATGAACCCCTAAGTCATTGAGGAGGTTGTGATGAAAATTTTGGTTTTACTTTTGACCTTTATTCTTTTCCCTTTCCCGGGTTGGGCAACCGCCCCCGAGGACTATTACAACGCGGGCCTTGATTTACTGATGAAACAACATGATTACGATAAGGCTGTTCAATACTTCCGGGCGGCCATCGATCAGAGGCCCGATTATTGGCAGGCTTACCAGTTTTTAGGGGAGTCCTACTATCAGGCTTCCAACCGAACGGAAGCGGTCGTGGCGATGAGGGAGAGTCTTCGGCTTCATCCCAATAACCCCAATCTCCGGAAATTCATGGAAAAAGTGATGAGGGACGGGCCCTGGACGCCGGCCAGCTCCTATAAGGATAATTTACCGGTTATTTCCATCATCCTCTCGGTCTTGACCCTTTTGTGGACCATCTTCTGGTCCCTCAAATTCCGCCGCGGGTCAAAATACACCCCTCCCCAAACCTAAATCCCTTTGCTGAAAATCATCGCCATCGGCGGGGGAGGTATTGGGGACGATGGGGCAAAACCCGAGGTTTTATCCATCAGCCTTGAGATTATCCGTTTATCGGGAAAAAGGAACCCGAAATTTCTCTTCCTTCCCACGGCCGCTCTGGACGACGAAAATTATATTAAAGCCGTTAAAAATCATTTTGGCCGGGATTTAAAGTGCCGTTTGGAAACCCTTTGTCTCATCAAACAAAAACCGGAAATGGCCGAGAGGAAGGGGAAAATTTTGGCGGCCGATATAATTTATGTCGGCGGCGGAAACACTCTTTTGATGATGAACCGCTGGAGGAAACTCGGCGTCGACAAGCTTTTGCTCTTGGCGGCGAAAAAAGGTAAGGTCCTTTGCGGCCCCAGCGCGGGTGCCATTTGCTGGTTTCGCCAGGGAAATTCCGATTCCCGAAAATTCCGCAATCCCAAAGCCAAACTTATCAAGGTTACCGGACTTGGTTTCATTGACGCGCTTGCCTGCCCTCATTACGACGTGGAGAAGGACCGCAAACCGGAATTAAAGGAAATGATGAAAAACACCAAAGGATTCGCTGTCGCGATTGATAATTGCGCCGCGCTTGAGGTGGCGGGGAACAAGTACCGGATTCTTGCTTCCAAGCCGAAAGCGGGAGTTTATTCAGTCTTTTGGAGGAGCGGCAAATTTCACGAACACAAATATGAGGGGACCGCAAAATGGTTTTTACTCTCGAAACTGCTTGATTCGAAAAAAGATGATTTATAAAGGGTTTTGGGAATCAGTTCCTTTCGGGGCCTGAATTTTTAGACGCCGAATTTCTTTGTGATAACCTAGAGGCTTATTTTGATGGTTACCCCATTTTGAGGAGTATTGCCATGAAGCCTTTTATTTTTTTGACGGCCCTATCCTACGCGTGGTTGTTCGTGGCGAACGCCCAGGCCCAGCTTTCCCCCGGCTCGAAGGGAACCCTCAAGCTGGATGTGGAGGTGCAGGATGAACTAGGAATTGATACGGTCAGTCAGGTTGTGGAATTGAAACACATAAAGGCCTCGGAAATCCAGCCTTTTATCCAGGCCCGCCTTTCCCGGTGGGGCGCGGTTCAGGTCAATGACGCCCTGAACATGATCATCATTACCGACAAGAAACAAAAAATGGTGGATCTTGTCGCGCTCGTCCAAAAAATGGATTCCCCGAAGCTTAAGGATTTTTTGAGGTTGGAAACGGTTTCAATTCCATTGAATTTCACTAATCCGAGTTCCGTCCGCGATCTGGTGTCCGCCCAGCTTTCCGCCGAGGGGCGGCTGGTGATCGACTCCTCCCATAATGCCCTCGTGATCACCGATCTCCGAAGCAAGATTGATTCAATTAAACGTATCGTTGAAAAAATTGATGTCTTCGTTCCGCAAGTGGTTATCGAAGCCGCCATCGTGGAGGTTTCCAGCGACTATATGCGCAAGGTCGGGATCGACTGGAACTCCCTGCGAAACAACGTCCTTTCAGGATCGGGAAATGTTTACGGGAACGGAACCAATGATCTTTTTGGAAAAAACACCTATTCCAGCTGGCAGGTAAACGCCAATTTGGACCTGAACCGTTTTTTTGACATCATCAATATTTTGTCGACCCAGAGCAAGGCCAAGGTTTTAACCACGACGAAAATTGTCACGGCGAACAATGAAACCGGCACCGTGACGGCGGGGGAAAAAATTTATTACCGGCCCACGGGTTACGCCTCCCCCAGTGAGAATTTTCAAATGGGGGGACTGAATGTTCAGGTGATACCGAGGATAGGCGATCAGGATATTGTGACCTTGGACGTCAACGCTTCCCTGGATGACCTGGCCAGTTGGACCCAGAACGGTACTCCTGTCTTTGAAAACCGCTCAGCCAAGAGCAAAGTTACCTTGAAGGAGGGTGAGACATTCGTCCTAGGGGGTCTGGAAGCCAACACGAGTGTTGAAACTGATAATGGAATTCCGATTTTGAAGGATATTCTTCCTTTCCTGTTTTCCAACAGGGGAAAAATTTCCATTAAAAGCCAGGTCCTGATTCTCCTGACGCCCCATATTTTAAGGACGACGGGTTACGCTCCCACGAAGGATCTGATGACCATTGATAAAATAAAGGAAGAAAAGGGCGTTAAGGAAACATCCCCCGTTGAAATGTCGAAGCCGCCTGAAACCGACAAGCAAACGAATGACAAAACAAAGCCATGACCCAAAGAGGGTTTTTCCGGAAGGGGCATTAAAAGGAAAAATGGCTGGAAATTTCATGCCCGTTTAAGCCATAATTCAACCGTACCATCCAATTCAGGAGGAATGTTCATGGCCGTGAAAGTATTGATCCCAACCCCGCTTCGCAACCTCACCAACAACCAGGCCGAGGTGAACGCCGACGGGAGTACCGTCAAGGAACTCATTGACAATCTCGGCAAGAACTATAACGGCCTCAAGGAACGTATTTGCGACGAAAAGGGTAACATCCGCCGTTTTGTTAATATTTACCTCAATGAGGAAGATATCCGCTTCCTGCAGGGAGAATCCACCGCGGTTAAGGCGGGAGACCAGGTTTCGATCGTTCCGGCCATCGCCGGAGGTTGCTAAAACTAAAAACTGCCATTACCACCAAGACTCCAAGACTCCAAGAACGACAGAGGACATTTCGTTTTGGCCGTCCTTGGTGCCTTGGAGTCTTGGTGGTGGATTTGAGATTTTAATGTCCGTCATTAAAAAACTGGTCGAACTGGATTATCCCAACAATCTGGTGACCGAACCTGTCCTGTCCCAAATCATCAAAAAATACGACGTGACGGTTAATATCCGCCGCGCTTCCATCACCAAGGGTTTTGGATATGTCCAGATGGAGGTCGCCGGTGAGGAAAAAACCGTAAAGGAAGCCCTGGCCGATTTGGCGGGGAAGGGTATTGACGTAAACCCCATTGAAAAAGACGTCGTTGAGTAATTCGATGACGGCCCCTGAAGTTAACGAGCGTTTCAGCCGTCAGGTTATTTTGCCGGGGGTTGGAATTGAAGGCCAAAAAAAATGGGGGGATTCCACCATCCTCCTCGCCGGCGAGGGTCCCGCGCTGGAAGCCGCTCAAACCGCGATTCAATCCGCCGGCTCCTGCAAGACCATCTTTTTAAACCCCGAATCCAACGATCCGCTTCCTTCCTTTTCCGCCGCCCTTGTGGTCACCCATAATCCCGAATGGCGGAGGAAATTAAACCGTCTTTTACGGCTGAGACAAGGGAAGATGGTTTTTGCCTGGGCTTCCGGAAGTGGTTTTTCAGTTTTTGGCGAGGATTCTTCCCAGGGACACTGTCCTTGTTTGGAATGTTTTGAGGTGATGAACCCCAAGGCTTTTTCGACCGGAACCCCCCCGGTTCAACGTCTTTTGGGATCGACGGCAGCTTCGGAAATCCTCCAATTTATCCTGAAAGGCGACTCACCCCTTAAGAATCAGGTTTGGGTTACCTCCCTTGATGGGGGAATTTCTTTTCATCATCCTGTTCGTCCCACTTATAAATGCCCGGCGCGCCTTTTGGAAGAAGGGGTGAAGGTAACTCCATGACGGCCAACCGATACCCCCTCGCCTCCAATATCACCCATCTCATCGGAAATACCCCGCTCCTGAAGCTTCAAAGAATTCCAGAACCTGGTCTGGCCCAAATTCTTTGCAAGCTTGAGTTTTATAATCCGGGAGGAAGCGTCAAAGACCGTATCGCGCTGGCCATGATTGAGGACGCCGAAAAACGGGGGGTTTTAAAACCCGGAGGAACCCTTGTAGAGCCGACCAGCGGCAACACGGGGATCGGTCTGGCGGTGGT
>JAHFCG010000155.1:0-4355 GCA_023249615.1 candidate division FCPU426 bacterium
AAAAACCTAAACCTTGGGTGTGTTAGCACCGATTTCCCCTAATTTTTTTAACAACTTTGTTCAATTTTGAATACAATACGACTAAATTTTCCAGGAAAACGAACCGTTTAAAAGGGGCTACTTTTAGCCGACGCCTCCAACCTCGTGAAAAAATTGTTTCACCCCTGGTTCTTCCACTTCATTTTTCCCACACTTACAAATTTTTAAAATTGGCCGATATGAAATTGACGCCCAAAATTTCAATGTTTTTTCTTTTTTCCCTTTTGGGCCTTTTTGCCTTTGGGGGCTGCACCACCAACTCTTCCGCCCCCGTGGCCCCGATTCGATCCCTGAATTTGGCCGTCTCCGTCCCTCTTTCAAAGGAACTGAAAGCCTCCCTTCTGGGTGTCGCCAGCAACGAAATCTATTTCCACGTTACCGGAACGGGTTTGGCGAATCCCATTACCGGAGTGATGGGGCCTTTCAGCACCGCCGGGAGCGCGGGTTCCGAGGATTTTAACATCTTCGTTCCGGCTGGTACTTCCCGTTTAATTGCCTTGCAATTGAACGACGCCTCAAACCACCAACCCTTGGCCATCGGGGCGGGTCAATTGGACCTTGGTGCTTCCGGAGGTTCCCTGACCATTGACCTGGGTTCAGTGAACCGAAACTGTTATCTGTTGGACACCGCGCCTTTCGCGAACGGATCCTCCTTCAAGTTCAATGTCTCGCCTGAAGTGGTAGACGCACCCAGCACCTCGGGCGATGATATTTGGGTGGACCAATCCGGAACCGGGTTCCAGATCCATCCCCAAAATGGACAACTTATCGCGTTTATGGGAAATGGCGACATGGTGAATTTTGCCCAAGTTCCTCCGGCGGCTTCTTTTTTTACGGGAACAGCCTTGGCCAAGAGCGCTGTTGGTTCCCCGGCGACAGCTTTGCAATCGGGTGATATTTTCTGCGTTGAACTGGGTTCCCCCGCCCACGCCTGGATCCAAATCATCAACCCCGGGGTTTTCGGTTCTTTCGGCCCTTCCTTCCGATTCAGGTTCAATTCCACGTTGCCTTTTTACGCTTATGACAGAACCTTGTCGGACATCAATGGAACCTGTTTAACACCGGCTGCCACCCCCACCGCCACCAACACCATTACCCTGACTTTGGGTTTAACCGCGACGGACAGTCCCACCCCCACCCCGAGCAACACCGCCACCGATTCCCCAACCCCTACCAGCACCAATACACCCGGCAACACCGCGACGGTTACGCCTTCGAATTCCCCCACCAATTCCCCAACACCCTCGTTTACCCCAACCGCCTCAAATTCCCCGACCAACACGTCCCTGAATACCCCCACCAACACCCCGACCGTTACCTCGACAAGTTCCGCCACGATGACCCCAACGGATTCGGCGACTTTAACCCCGACAAATACCCCGGCGAATACTCTTACAAACTCCCCCACGAATACACCCACGAACACCAGCACGGCCACTCCCACCACGTGCTGTACACCTACCTTTACCAATTCGGCTACCTCTTCACCCACCAATAGCCCCACCCTATCGCCCACGAATACACCCACGAACACCAGCACGGCCACTCCCACCCCGTCCTTTACGACCACCTTTACGAATTCGGCTACCTCTTCACCCACCAATAGCCCCACCCTATCGCCCACGAATACACCCACGGATACCAGCACGACAACTCCAACACCGTCCTTTACGGCTACCTTTACGAATTCGGCCACCGCTTCTCCAACCGCTACCCCTACCAATACACCTACCATCACCCTGACGAATTCACCCACCGCCACCCCTACCAATACCGCTTCAAATTCCCCTACCCTAACTTTCAGCAATACAGCTTCCCTGACACCCACCGATACATTAACCAACAGCCCAACCTTAACCCCCTCCCATTCACCAACCCAAACGCCCACAAACACATCAACCCTCACGGCAACCAATAGTCCGACCAGTTCACCCTCAAATACCCCAACGGATACCCCCACCCCAACCCTTTCCCCAACGAATACTCCCTCGGTAACACCGACCGATACCCCCAGCGATACCCCCACGCCTACCCCGACCGTTTTTGTTGATATTACCGGAAACATCAATTCTTACCCGGTCATTGGGGATACCACCGGGTTGCCCGATGGCCACAGCCAGTCAGTTACCATTCTCGATGACTCCAATAATCAGGTCTCCAACGTTCATGCCCAATACCGTCTTGCCCAGACCGTTGTTTATGAATATGGTGCCGGAGCCCCCGATGTGGTCTACCAATTCACCCTGGCTACCGCCCAGAGCCTTTTCCTGAACATCTGCAACGCCCCTTTTGATTCAGTCCTTTATTTGAGAACTAATCCCTCCGATCCCGATACGGCGGTGGCCTTTAACGACGATTCCAATTTCTGCGGGGCAGGCGGAACAGCCTCCAGCCTGTCCACCGGGACCCTCGCGCCAGGGACCTATTACCTGATCGTGGACGGTTTCCAGGCGGGTGAAGCAGGACCCTTTAGTCTTACCCTTTCAAGCTTCAACCCGCCTTGTATCCTTACCCCGTCCCTTCCACCCCTCGTTCCCGAAGCTGAACCCAACAATGACAACACAACTTTTTCCAACGCCACCGACCTTGGAATTGTCAACGCGAACAGCGCCATCGCGGGGACGGGCAGAGCCTCCTACTTCTTGGACTCCACCGATGTTTGGCGTTTCCAGGCCGGGAGTGATGGCGCCGCCTACAAGGTTTCCCTTGATTGTTTTGATGATGGAATGGACAAAGCCTATTTTGGGTTTGACCTTTTCGTGAATAACTCCGGCTTTTATACCCTTGTCGGTTCTTCCCCCGACGCCGGCGAACCAAACCAGCTATTCCAGAATTTGCCGGCAGGTGATTATTTCGTTGCCGTTTACGCCATTGACCCCGGCGCCTCCCAAGGGGATTACCATTTGGTGGTTGAGGCGGGTCCGCCGGCCCCGACTCCCACACCGACCGATACGCCCGCCCCCCTATGCACACCGGGAATGGTGGACCTGAATTTATATGGGGCCCAAAATAACCCGCTGTCCTCCGGAACTATTTATTCCCGTTTTGTCATGCCGGGTACCGGGGGAAATGTCATGGTTCAAACAGGGGCGATTGATGGGCAGGTCCAGATAGCCCTCTATGACAGTAACGCGACTGGAAATAGCCCGACGGCGACGCCTGTTTTTGAAACCGCCTTAACGACCATAATCACCACCAACCAAATTTTCACCCTTCCTGGAGTGAATCTTTCCTCGGGAGTCACCTATTGGCTCGGAATTTACTACACCGGCCCCACGAATCTTCCGGGGCACACCTCGACGAATACTTCCTATTTTGACCCGGGACTGGGGCCGCAAGCACCCTTTAGCTCCGCGGGGGCTTTGTCCGCGGAAGTGGGGGCTCAAATAAACTACTGCGGTATCGCCACATCGCCGACCATAACCCCGACTCCCACCATCACCATGACTCCCTCGGCGGCCCTCCCCATCGTGGTGGGTGATCCGGCCCTTACCGGGAACACCTCCGGTCATGGGGATTACTTCTCCCATGGTTCCGCCAGCGCGGGAACCACCTACGGATTGGGAGCGCCGGATGACCTCTATCAGTTCAGTTTTACTGGCTCACCCCGCGGTACCTTGATTCAGTTCAACGTCAATGATTTCCCCTACTATGGGGCGGTTTATGTAAGGACCGACCCTAATGACCCCTCCACCACCATCGCGGTCGGCTCGGCCAATTATTGGACACCTGTTTATCTGATGACCGGAATTCTCCAGCCCAATACCAACTATTACATTGTTGTGGACGGCCAGTACGCCGGAACCTCCGGCCTTTACTTCCTGCAAATTCATTTCGCCGACCCGATTTGCACCGTGACGCCATCCGCTGGCGCCGTGACGTTTACCGAGGTTGAACCCAATGATGTTTTACCGGGTGGGACAGGTTTGGGGACGGTATCCGCCAATGGGGCGGTGGTTGGCAGGGGAACCGCGAACTTCTTCATGGATTATTACGATAATTGGACATTTACGGCGGGGGATCGGGCGAATTACACCATTTCCGTTGATTGTTTCGATGACGGAACGGGGAAGGCCCACGCTGGGATATACCTTTACGATTCGGCGATTAATTATTTAGGGGGAGCTTATACCTACACCGAACTCAATCAAATTACCCAGACCCTTTCGCCGGGTGACTATCATGTCCAGGTGGTCGCGTTTGATTCGTCGGCGCCCAACCCCGCCTATCACCTGATCATCCAGGCGGGCCCAAGTATTGATACCCCAACTCCCACCATTACCGATACTCCCACGGAAACCCCAACTATCACCCCC
>JAHFCG010000155.1:4365-6588 GCA_023249615.1 candidate division FCPU426 bacterium
GGCCCGATGGATATAACCTCCTATATTGACGGAAGCCCTGTTTCCGGCAACACCAATGGTCTTGAGGATAATTATCGCCAGTATATTTCCTCCGAATTTTTCAGCTATGGTTCCGGAGCCCCGGATATCGCTTATTCCATTAATTTGACCGCGCCCGCGAATCTTTATGTGGAGGCTCTGACCTCCTTTGATTCCGTTATTTACCTCCGAAAAGATCCCTTGGATCCCTCCACCACCATGGCCTTCGACCACTTTTCGGATAAATTGTTAAATGATGAGAATAATGGTTCCGCTTTTGTGACGGGGACCCTGCCTTCCGGCACCTATTACATCATCGTTGACGGGAAAAAGGCCGGGGAATTCGGGACGTTTAATTTAAATATTTCCACCTTTGTTCCCGATTGTTCCCTGAATCCCGCCTCGCTTCCAGTCAAGGAAGTGGAACCCAATAATAATTTTGTTAAACCGACATTTCTGGGAACCGTCCTGAATGGCGGGGACGCCGTGGGTAAGGGCAATTTAAGTTATTTCTTTGATAACCTGGATACATGGCATTTCAAGGCGGGCACGGACGGGGGAAGGTACGTTATTTCAGTTGATTGTTTCGACAGCGGATACGGTTATTTCCAGGCGGGGGCGCAGGTTTTCGACGGCCGTCACCAATCCCTGGGGAACGCCCAGATTTTTGGAACACTTATCCAGTTTGACTCGTTATTGCCGGCGGGTGATTATTATATTAAGGTTCTCGCTGGAAATTCCCAAGCGCCAAGCGGCGCCTACCGCCTGACGGTTCAGGGGTTCCCGGCCCCCACCGCCACCCCCACCATGACGGTTACCGAAACCCCCACCGTTACACCCACACCCGTTGCCCCCATTGGTGTTTTTGGATCCTATGGGGGAGGCAATGGCCAATTCCAGCTTCCCATCGGTATCGCGGTCAATTCAGCCGGCACCAGTGTTTACGTTTCCGATTACTACAACAACAACGTCCAGATTTTCACGTCGGTTGATTTGATTAATTACGCCTACAGTTATCAGTGGGGAAATCCCATTGGATCCGGACCCTACCAGTTTAGTTATCCTTTTGGTTTGGGTATGGATTCCTCGGGTCATGTTTTTGTGACCGATACCAATAATTCACGGATCCAGGAATACGACTCCACCGGAACCGTTTTTGTCCACCAATACGGGTTTTTCAGCGGGAGTCCCTCGAACGGGGATTTGGTTTCAGCGCAAAATTGCGCCGTGGACGGAAGCGGGAACGTGTATGTCACCAATGATAATACGAATTCCCTTAACCAACCTGTCGCGAAATTCAATTCGGCCAGTCCGGGACCGGGCGGCGGCTGGATCCAGTATTGGAATTACGGGGCGCCTCCCGCCAACCCGGTTGGAATCGCTGTTAACTCGGCCGGTACTACCGTCTATTTGACCGAGGGTAATTTTATAAAGGCCTTTAGCAACGACGGAAGCGTTCTTTACAACCAATGGGATGGCAGCGCCAGCGGTATGCCCTTCAGTAATCCCTATGGGTTGGCGGTTAATTCCCTCGGAGAGGTGCTGGTCGCGGATTCCTACAATAACCGGATCGTCAAGTTTGATGCTGCCGGAAATTATCTCGGCCAGCTGGGAAGTTATGGGAATTTGCCGGGCCAATTTTACCTTCCCTACGCCATCGCGGTGGATGGCGGGAATAATATTTATGTGGCGGACAGTTATAATTACCGGGTTCAGAAATTATCGCCTTTCTAAAGGGGACCTTTTTAAGGAATGAAGGCGGATGGTTTTTCCGGAAATTAAAGTTGTTGGGTTTGGGGTAAGCCTGGGCTTACTTAAATTCAAGGTGACGGGGTTGTTATGAGAATCATTTACGTGATGACGATAATTCTTGGCTTGGCCTTGCCCCAGGTGGTTGGGGCGGCTCCTAAGTCGGGGAAAACAAACAATCAAGGGGTTTTCACCTCGGTGAGTGGAAAGGTGGAAATAAAGAAAAAGGGAAAAAAAGCCCGGAAAGCCAAAAACGGCTCCACGGTCCGCGCGGGGGAAAAAGTCACGGCCTCCAATAATTCCTCCGCGGTCCTTCGGTTTTTTGATGGGTCCGAATTAAAGGTCAGTCCCAAAACGCAATTCACCATTTCCCAGCTTCAAAAAGAGGGACTCCAGGACAAGGTAATGAAATTTAAACTTGCCTTCGGGGAACTGTGGGCCAACGTCAAGAAGTTA
>JAHFCG010000156.1 GCA_023249615.1 candidate division FCPU426 bacterium
GCTCTCTACTTGCCATTATCATTAGCGTGTTTTTAAAACATTTAAAGGATAATTCCCATGAAAAGGGTGGGTGTCACGGGCCTGGGAATTATTTGTCCCTTGGGGGATAGCGTCGAGACTTCCTGGATGGCGATGGTGGAGGGAAGGATCGGCATCGAGAAACTTCAACGAATGGATCCCACTCCCTACCGGGTCAAAATCGGCGGGGAAATCAAAAACCGTGACCGGATCGATGCCTTTGAAAAGGAACATCCGGACCGGTATGAGAGGGCGGCGGTTTTATCCATCCTGGCTTCCCAGGAAGCCCTTCGGACCGCGAACGTTACCTCCGCTTATCTTGACTCACTCCGGGTCGGCAGTTTCTTTGGAACCACCATGGGCGAGGTACAGCTGGCCGAACGCCTGTCCGAACTAAATTTCAAAAATCTTTTAAATGAAATTAAACCCGCGAGTTTTCAAAAGGTCCAAGGTTCCCACATCGCTTTTTCCGTGCTTGATTTTTTGGGAATCGGGGGACAAACCATGGTTTTTTCGAACGCCTGCGCTTCCGGCAACTATGCCATCGGGTGGGGTTTCGAGCAAATCCGGCAGGGACGCCTTGACGCGGTTATTTGCGGAGGGGTCGACGCTTTTTCCCGGGTGGCTTTCGCGGGATTTAACCGGCTTCTTTCCCTGACGCCCGATAAATGCCGCCCCTTTTCCGGAAATCGAAAGGGGCTTGTCGTGAGCGAAGGAGTTGGGGTTTTGCTGTTGGAGGATTTGGAAACAGCGAAGGCAAGGGGAGCCCATATTTATTGCGAGATCGGCGGGTATGGCCTGGGGATGGACGCCTTTCACATGACCTCGCCCCATCCGGAGGGGATCGGGGCCTACGAAAGCATTCAAAGGGCCCTGGCCCAGGGGGAACTGGTTCCAGGCGCGGTGGATTTTATTTCAGCCCATGGAACCGGCACTCCCGCCAATGACAAGACCGAATCCACGGCCATTAAAAAAGCTTTTGGTTCCGATTGTAAAATACCGGTGAATTCCATTAAGTCCATGATCGGCCACACCATGGGCGCCGCCAGCGCCATTGAGGCGGTCATGAGCTGTCTTTCCCTGGACCGGGGAGTTCTGTTGCCGACCATGAATTGGGAAGTTTCCGATGAGAATTGCGTCGCGGATTGTGTTCCAAACCAATCCCGCGCCTTCCATGGCAAGGTCGCCCTGTCCAACTCCTTCGCGTTTGGGGGAAACACATCCTGCTTGGTGATGAAAAAGACGGAGGCTGTTCTTGAAACCACTGTTCATTCATCGTAAGGGCGAGGTTTTCCTGGGCCGGGATGGAATCACGGTGGAAACCCTGCCGGCGGAATTTCAAAAATTATTTCCCGAGATTTCCCCAAAATATATCGACCCGCTTTCCCTTTTGGCGGGAATCGCCGCGGGAGGGGTTTTAAACTCGGCGGCACCCCAGGAAATTACGGAAAGGGGCAGGGACTTCGCGGTCATCGTCGGGAGCGCCTTCGGGGCGATCGACAGCACGATTGATTTTGACTCCCAGGCCCTATCCAAAGGGCCCAACGCGGTGAATCCGATGGATTTCCCAAACACGGTGGCCAACGCCGCCGGGAGCCGGATCGGCATCTGGCTTCAATTGAAGGGACCCAATGTCACCTTGACGAACGGCGGAACCTCCTTTATTGACGCCATCGGATTCGCCTTCGAGGGAACCAACGATGGCCTGATCAAGCGTTGTTTGGTAGGTTCGGCGGAAAAGGTTCCCGGTTTCCTCAAACCATTCTCGAACCAGGGTGATCCGTCTCCTGATTTCAGTGAAGGAGCCTGTTTTTTACTGGCTTCGGGGGAGGAGGAGGCGAATTCCTTGTTTCGGGTGGAGGACTATTTCGGGATACAATTGAAACCCGATTTCAGTTTTCCCGCGGTTTTTCATGAACGATTTCAAAAGTTTTGGGAGGGGGTGGAATGGCTTGGCTGCCCCGAGGAAACGCCCACGGGCCTTTCCATTCCCAAAAACCTGGTTCGCGTCGCGCCCCATTCAAGGGTTTTAGAACTTGGATTGGGCGGTTTTGAGTCTTTGAACGCTTTCCTGTCGGCGCCTCAGTCCTGCGGGGTCGTCGCGGCGGGATCAAAAAACGAAAGAAAATATTCTTTCATTAAATTAAAAAAAGGAAGAGGTTAATTTATGGAAACTACGGTCATCACGTCAAAAATAAAGGAAATCATCGCCGGCATGTTTGATATTCAACCCGGCGAGGTCTCGGACACGAAACCTTTTCCCCAAATGGCGAAATACGATTCCATGAGGGCGCTGGAGTTTTTAGCGAAGCTGGAAAACGAGTTCAACGTCACCATTGACCCCGACCAGCTGGTCAATATGGTGACGGTTGAGAAATCCACCAAGGTCATTGAAGAGCACCTCCATGGCAAGTAAGGATTCGGGAGGCGAAATCCCGGTTTTGGATTTTCTCAAACAAAGATTCCCCATGCTGATGGTGGACAGGGTTCTTTCTTTTGAGAAAGGCAAAGACCTTCGGGCGGTGAAAAATATCACAATCAACGATATTTGTTTCCAGGGGCATTTTCCCGATTATCCGGTTTTCCCGGGCGTCCTGACCATTGAAAGTTTCGCCCAGACGGCGGCGATTTTGATCCGATTCACCGAGGGGGGGGAAATTCCCGGGGTGTTCGACGTGATCGGGTCGGTCATGGATTTTCGATTCCTAAAGCCGATTTTTCCGGGCGACCAGCTGGAAATCCACATGACCATCGCGAAAACGGCCGGACCCAACCGTATTATCGGGGGCAGGGGAACCGTGAACGGGGAAGAAGTCGCGGCGGGGAAGTTCTCATTCGGCAAGTTGAGGATGCCATGAAAAGAGTCGTTATTTCGGGAGGGTCCTCGGGGATCGGAAAAAACCTGGTGGAGACTTTCGCGGGCGCCGGGTGGAAGGTCCACTTTACCTTTCATTCCAATGAAACGGCCGCGAAAGAAATTGAAACCCGGTTCCAGGGGAAGGCGAAAGCCCACCGCCTGGATGTCGCCAACCGGGAAGCCTGCGATGCTTTCTGCAAGGAAGTCCTCAAGGAAGAGGGAAGTATCGACGTCCTGGTGAACAACGCCGGTATCACCAAAGACAAGCTTTTGTTCTCCATGCAGGATTCCGAATGGCAGGATGTTCTTCAGACAAACCTGACGGGAGTTTTTCACCTGACCCGAAGGTTCGCGCTGGACATGTTGAAAAAGAAAAGGGGCCGGGTCATCAATCTTTCCTCCGTTTCCGGGATCCACGGTCTTCCGGGACAGACCAATTATTCCGCCTCGAAGGCGGGAATCATCGGCTTCACGAAGGCGCTGGCCAAGGAAGCGGGCCCCTTTGGCGTGACCGCCAATGTGGTGGCTCCGGGAGGGGTAGAGACTCCCATGATCGGGAAATTGTCCCCCGAGGCCAGGGAGGCCCTGCTTCAAACCGTGCCTTTGCGCAGGTTTTGCGGGGTAGAGGAGGTTTCGCGTGTGGTCTTTTTTTTGGCGGAGGGGGCTCCGGACTACCTGAACGGCGCCGTGATTGTCCTCGACGGAGGCGCCGGTTGAAAAGCTTAACGATGGAAAAAAGGGATGCCCTGGGGGCCGGGGATGTTCAACTTCACCTGCTCCGCTATGACAAAACCTCCTCGAATTCGACTGGAAATTATTTATACCTCTTATCTTCGGATGAACAGGACCTGTTTAAATTTATTGAATTGGAAAGCAGGCGCCGGGAATTTTTATGGTCCCGGCTTTTTTTGCGCCGGGTTCTTTCTCTAACTTTGGGAAAAGAAATGAGTGAATTGAAATTTAGCCGCGGGGATTTTGGAAAACCTTTTTTGGAGGCTTCCGACCTCCAATTTAATCTTTCGCATACGGATCAGTTGATCGCCTGTTCCGTGAGTAGGCACAGGGTCGGGATCGATATCGAAAGGGTAATTTCGGGGGAGAAGGCGGAAGAACAGCGGATGTTGCTCGCCAAACGCCATTTCTCAACCGCTGAACAGGATTATTTAAATTCTCAACCTGAGGATTCGCGGGCATTGGTTTTTTATCAAATTTTCACCCTGAAGGAAGCGTATGTGAAGGCTTTGGGAGCGGGATTAAATGTTCCCTTTCCCGGATTTTCGGTTCCTCTACCGCTCCGGGAGAAGTCTCGTTGGGGCGGATGGGAATTTTTTACAAGGGTATTGAGCCCCACTGATATCCGCCTGGCTCATGTGGTGGAAAATCCGAATAACGATTTTTGCCGTTATGAAATTTTTGACTGGGACCAGGATTACCTGCCGGGGGGTCCTTTGTTTGAGCATAAAATGTTTCAGAACAATTAACAAAGCGAAGTTATAAAAAATGGTTTAAAAGGTTTTCATGTCCATCTCAACGGGAAAAGATACCTTCATTACTTGCCGAAACAGCCAGGGAACGGAATTTCGCGCCACCCTCCTTCGTCTAACCCGTTACACCGTGGTTTTCGAGGTTTACAATCCCTACAGCATCCTTCAATTGTCCGAGGTCCTTACCGATTTCAAGATGATCATGAATGACCGGATGGTGTATTCAGGCCGGGCGGTTGTCAGCAACCTGGTGAATACCGGCATCCTCCTGGTTTGCGAATGTACCCTCGAGGAAAATTGGCTGGATGTGGACATGTTTACCTCCATCCACCAAAAGGACAAACTTCAGAATGAATTCACGGAATTTTTAAGGGAATGGGAGAAAATCCACCACATCACCGGCGAATTCAAGGTGGTCATCGCGGATATGCAGACCTTCCTCATGGATATGAGGCGCTGGCTGGAACAGGTGGAATTGAGCATCCGTTCGGAGCCCTCCGGTGACCGCAACCAGGCGGAAAGGGACACGATCCAGGAATTAAAGGACCCCATCACTCCCGCTGTGGGTTCCCTCTTCGAACGGTTCGAGGAAACCATCGCCGGAATACCCGAGGATTTGCATTCGATCCACCGCTCCTACAGCCGCAGGCAAATTCACCCCATTGTCCTTTGTTCGCCTTTTGTCTACCGCAGTTTCCAAAAACCCCTGGGATACGCCGGGGATTATGAAATGGTTAATATGATGCTTCGGGATCCCCTTGAGGGAAGCTCCCTTTTCGCGAAAATCGTGAACTTCTGGTTTCTCAGCGCTCCGCCCTGCGAGGCCCATCGGAACCGCATCAAATATTTGGTGGAAAGGTTGGGGGAAGAAACCCAAAGGGTTTCCCGGGAAAAGAGGACGGCCCGAATCCTGGACATGGCCTGCGGGCCGGCGCAAGAGATCCAAAATTTTCTCATCCAGGAGAATCTAAGCGACAACGCGGAATTTACCCTGCTGGATTTTAACGATGAAACCCTTCAATTTACCGGCAGGACCCTGGAAGCCCTGAAAATGAAACACCACCGGAAGACCACCATTAACATGGTCAAGAAATCAGTCAATCATATCCTGAAGGAAACTTTCAAACCCTCCAGCGACCAGCGGGAAAGGGATTATGATTTCATTTATTGCGCCGGTTTGTTTGATTATCTGGAAGACCGGATTTGCAAAAAACTGATGGATTTCTTTTATGATTTGCTCGCGCCCGGGGGCTTGTTACTTGCCACCAACGTAACACCCTCCAACCCTTTCCGAAATGTCATGGAAAGTTTCATGGAATGGCATTTAATCTACCGGAACCAGGGGCAAATGGCCGTTCTCAAGCCCGCGGCGGCGCCGGAGGGTTCCGCCCGAATTCAAACCGAGGCCACGGGAGTCAATATTTTTATTGAGGTGCGGAAACCCAAATGATCAAGTCACTTTTCGCGCAACCGGAGATTGAAAAAGCCTTTGAGGCCTACAACAAACCTCAAAAACTGCGCCTTTATAAATTGGCCTGCTGGTTTACGGCCTTCGGAATGCCGGCGGGCTTGTCCCTCGACATGAATATCTACCCCGCGGAGGTTTCTTATTTCCTGAAACTTCGCCTTCTTTCCTCCCTTCTCGCACTGGTTCTTTTGGGATTCTTTTCCACGGAGTGGGGGTCCCGGCGTTACCGCTTTTTGTCCCTCATCCTCCCCTTGATTCCCCAGGGATTCATCAGCTGGATGATTTACACCACGGAGGGGCCTCTTTCCCCCTATTACGCGGGGCTCAGCCTTATTTTGTTGGCTTTTTGCCTCCTGCTTCCCTGGAGTTTCCAGGAAACGCTTAAACTCTCCGCCGCCACCCTTTTATTTTATGGAGCCGCCTGCGCGGCCCACGGAGGCATGGCCTTTAACGGGATTTTTTTCAGCAACTCTTATTTCCTTTTTATGACGGCTCTTTTCGCCTCCATTGGAAGTTTTTTCACCCACCGCCTCCGGGTCCGGGAATTTACCAACCGGTTTGAACTGGATGAAAATCGGAAGAAATTGGCCGATTCGAACCAAAAACTCATCGAGCTGGACCAGGTGAAAAGCCGGTTTTTCGCCAATATCAGCCATGAGCTAAGAACACCCTTGACCCTCCTTATCGCGCCCCTCGAGGCCCTACAAACCCAAGC
>JAHFCG010000038.1 GCA_023249615.1 candidate division FCPU426 bacterium
CCTGCCGGCCGCCTTTACCCCGGACTACTGGGGCCACCAGTACGACGAACAGACCAATCAGGTGGTTTGTACCTATATCCAACAGCCCATTTACACCACCAACAGCGGAACGGCCAATCTTTTCGGTCTCGAACCCCAGTACGGTTGTTGCACCGCCAATTATCATCAGGGTTGGCCGAAATTCGCCTCCCATCTTTGGATGAAAACCAACGACGGCGGTTTGGCCGCGGTGGCCTACGCCCCGTCGGTGGTCGAAACCGAAATTAACGGAAATAAGGTTCGGGTGGAGCTAACCACGGATTATCCCTTCGGGGAGGAATTGGTCTTCAAAGTGAAAACCAGCCAGGGCGGAAAGTTCCCAATTTATTTGAGGGTGCCTGAATGGTCAAAAGACGCCACGGTCAAACTTCCTGATGGAAAAATTCAAAATTTAACCTCCGGAAAGTTTAATAAAGTCCTAAGGGAATGGAGCGGGGAGGAAACAATCCTTCTTCACCTTCCGATGTCCTTCAAGATTCGAAAAGGTTTTCAAAATTCGATCAGTGTGGAACATGGTCCGTTGGTTTTCAGTTTGGGTCTAAAGGAACAATGGAAGGCCCTGAGACCCTTTCCCTATAAGCCCAAAGGCAAACCGCGGTTTGATTATGGTGTTTTTCCGGAGACGCCTTGGAACTACGCCCTCGAGTTGGACCAGAAAAATCCTGAAAAATCCCTGACCTTTCAGGGCCGACCCTTGAAAGGAAATCCCTTTACGTTGGAGGGCGTGACGTGGATCATCAAAGTCCGCGGTAAACGTCTTGAAAGCTGGGGGATTGATCAGGCCGCCGCCATGCCCCCGCCGGAAAGTCCGGTGACCAGCAACTCCCCGCTGGAGGATTTGATTCTGGTGCCTTACGGATCTACCCGCCTGCGTGTGACGGAGTTTCCAGTCTTGAAATAAATAACTGTTTGAATGTGAAAAAGTGTGAAGGTTTTAAAGGTTAGTAAATCTTCCGAATCCTTGGTTGATCCTTCCAGCGCCACCATTTTTTGTAACATTCACACCTCATACTTTTGCACTTTCTCCCCTAATTAGTTTTGTCCAGTTTTTGTTCACCCGTCCAACAGCTGTACAATTCCTAAACCCCCGAAATCCTAAAATTCCTTTTTTGTCAGGCAAAACAACCATGCCAAGCTTGGCACAACGTTTGCCTTAACTCACGGAGAAGTTTGAAACTTTTCGTGAGGAGGCAGGCAAGGCATGTCCCCATCCAATCGGTTGGACACGTTCGTTGAACTTGAGGAAAAACTTTCGGTTCTGAGGGTCCATTACGAGCTGTGCCCGGAACTAAAGCCCAAGGAAGTACTGGATTGGGCGAAATTTTTCCTGCAATGGAGCAGGGTTCTCGGCGAAATTGGAAGCCCCCGCTGTAAAACGAATTTCCTAAAAACCAGCAAACTTGTCATGGATCTCGCCGGAGTGAAGGCGGGGTTTAATCCCTATGAAGCCCTGGAAACAGCCATGGAAGAGGCCCAAAAGGTCATCCAGGAAGAGATATTTGATTTTACCAAGCCGCAAAAAATGGCCAGAATTTCCTGAAGCCGTCATTTTGAAAATTTGGTGATGGTGGCGGGGAAAGCAAAAAGAAGAAGGGGGATCCGGTTTTGACCGCCCTTTTTCTTCATTCTTTTCTCGGCCGGGGTTCCCAAAGCCCCGGCCATCTCCTTGCGGTAAATGCCTTTGTTCGAGTTGTGGTAGGGGCAACGCATGCCTTGCCCCTACGAAACCTTGGATTGTTACAGTTCCCCGCGGATATAACAGACCCCCAACAAGCGTTTTTTCCGGATCAGAACGCCGTTTTTCCCAAAGGTGGGATGCCTTAAAGGTTTAAGCGCCTTCTGGTATATTCAATCAAGAAATCGCGCCGTTTTACCCTCCGCCCCATGCGAGCCCTTATGCTGAACGATGAAAATTTTTTTAAAACCGTCGCTGAAACAGCGAATGACGCCATCCTCAATGTGGATGATCAAAACCTGGTGGTTTACGCGAATCCCGCCGTTGAAAAAATTTTCGGTTACCGCCCCTCCGACCTCGTGGGGCATTCCATCCTGCCGCTTCTCCATGAGGGCTTGAGGAATAATTTTTCCGGACTCCTTGACCAGCATTTGTCCGGACATTTGGGGGAGGCCAAGGGTCATTTCTTTGAGTTTGTGGGCCTACATAAAAACAAAAGGGAAATTTTTCTGGAAGCGTCCTTCCGGGAGTTTACCGCGGAGGGAAGGCGTTTTTTTTGCGGGGTCCTGAGGGATGTGACGGTAAGGAAAAGGGCGGATCATGTCCTCCGGGAAAACGAGGAACGGCTTCGAATGCTGGATGAGGTGACGGAAGAGGCCATTATCCTCCACGACCAGGGGGTGATCGTGGACGCGAACCGGGCGGTCGCCGGAATGCTGGGTTATGAGATCGAGGAGCTGGTTGGAAAACATCTTTCGAAATTCATGGATCAAGGCTCCATGGTTTTGACGAAAACCCACCTGGAAAAGGGGTACCCCGAGGGAAGCTATGAAATAACCGCCAAACGAAAAAATGGAACTACTTTCCCGCTGGAGGTTCAGGGACGGGACTTTGTGTTCCGCGGCCGAAAACTCAGGGTTTCCAGCGGGTGGGATGTTTCGTTCCGAAAAAGGATTGAACAGGCTTTTATCGAGAGCGAGGGGCGGTTGAGGCGTTTCGCCGAGGTTACCAAGGAAGGAATCCTGATTGCCTCCGATAACGTCATGGTGGACGTGAATCAGGCCCTTTTAAACATGACAGGATATTCGACCGGCGAGCTTTTAGGTAAAGACGGAATTAATTTTTTGGATGAGGAGTCCGCGGCGAAGGCCAAACGTTTGCGGGAGGAAGGGAAAACCGACGGACCCTACGAGGTTACTATTCGGCGGAAAGACGGCGGTTTCTTCCCGGCGGAACTTCGGAGCCGTAATTTTTTATTTGAGGGAAAAAAGCAAAGGGTGGTAACGGTTTGGGATATTACCGAGCGAAAAAGATCGGAGGAGGCTTTAAAGGTTTCTGAGGAAAAATTCCGGAGTTTTATTGAAAATTCCTACGATGTGTTTTGTGTCATGAAATCGGATAGTACCATTCAATACATAAGCCCCTCGGTGAAAAAGGTTCTCGGCTTTGACCCGACAGAATTAATGGGAAAGCAGGGGTTGGGCCTGCTCCACCCGGAGGATCTTTCGATCGCTGAAAAGGCCCTGCAAAAAATTGTTCCAGTTCCCGGCGCGGCCATTACGGTTGAAATGCGACATCGGCACAAGGATGGCTCCTGGAGGAGTATAGAAATTACCGCGGTAAATCTGCTGGATAATCCCGCTGTCCAGGGGATCGTTTTGAATAACAGGGATGTCACCGATAAAAAACAAGCCGAGGAGGCCTTGAGGCATTCGGAGGAAAGTTTCCGAAATCTCATTGAAAATTCCAACGACGTCATTTCGCTTGTGGGCGCTGATGGAAAAGCCCGTTATGTCAGCCCCTCCATCAAGAAAGTTATGGGATACGATCCGGAGGAAAGAATCGGGCATTCCTTTCTTGAATTGGTGCACCCCGAGGACCAACCAAGGGTCATGGAATTGTTCCGGGAATTCGCCTACAAACCGGGGGTCACCGTGTCCTCGGAGGCGCGGGCGAAGCACAAAAACGGCACCTGGCGCCATGTGGAGGCTGTGGCCACCAATCTATTAAACCATCCCGGTATCCGCGGAATCATTTTTAATTACCGCGATATCACCGGAAAAAAACTCGCGGAAGAGGCCTTGAAGATCTCCGAGGAAAATTTTCGTATGCTGATCGAAAAATCCCCCGATGCCATGGTGGTTCACCGGGTTGACAAAATTTACTATGTGAACCCGGCTTTTCTGAAACTGTTGGGGTACGAAAAGGCGGAGGAACTGATTGGCCGTTCACCCGAGTTCATGATGCCCCCCGAGGAAAGGGAAAAAATCATTGCCCGAATCCAAAAACTGAACCAGGGGGAAAGATACAACCCCCCCGTCGAGCGCAGGGTGGTGAAAAAGAACGGGGAAATGATCCCGCTTGAAGTGGTTAGTTTTTCCATCGTTTTTCAGGGGGAGCTTATGGTGGTGGCCGTCATGCGCGATTTGACGGAACGAAAGAATTCCGAAAAGGCCCTCATGAAATTTGAGCGCCTCTCCACCATCGGGGAAATGGCCGCCGGGCTGGCCCACGAGATTCGAAATCCATTGGCTTCCATTTCCACGGCCGCCCAGCTGTTGGGGCGTAAATTAACCAAGGAGGGAAAAAAGGATGACAGTTATATTTCCACCATCCTTGAGCAATCCGAAAGGCTTGAACAGCTTGTCCGGGACACCATGGTTTACGCCAGGGCGGAAAAGGATTTGCCCAAGGATCCCTTCCCCCTGAAACCCGCCCTCGAGGCGGCTCTTCGTCTTTGCCAGGTACAGTTCGGCCCCTCCCACGCCAAGATCAAGGTGGAATGGGACCTTCCCAAAAAAGACCTGAAACTTTTTGCCAATCCGCAAAGAATTCAGCAAATACTAATCAATCTGATTTTAAATGCTTATCAGGTTATGCCGGAGGGCGGGAAATTGAAAATTTCAATGAGATCCCTGGGCGATTCGGCGTTTATTCGGGTGGAGGATTCCGGGCCGGGTATCAAGGATGAGGATGTGAACCGGGTTTTTGAGCCCTTCTTTACCACCAAGGGCGGGGGATCAGGTTTGGGGTTGGCCATCAGCCAGAAGATCGCGGGCCAGTACGGCGGGAAAATTTCGTTTGAAAGACTTTTTCCGCGGGGAACGGCTTTTACCTTTGAAGTGCCGATGGGTTCAAAAGCTGAAATGAAAAAGGACTAATAATTCAATGATTGAAAAAATATTAAGGCGAGACCGAATTCTTGTCGGCGCCGCCTTGGGTACATTGACCCTGCTGGCGTGGATTTATATGATTCAAATGAAAACTGAAACCGTCGCTTTGGGCGGCCCGACGGGGCTTCACAAGATCATGTCCTGTTGTGGTGTTAATTTCCCTCTCACCTTCTGGATGTGGACTGTGATGATGGCGGGAATGATGATTCCCTCGGCAGCGCCGATGATTTTAACTTTTGCCACGGTGAACCGAAAAAGACAAGAAAATGACGGGCCTTATGTTCCCACGGCTGTTTTTCTGGGGGGCTATTTGGCCGCTTGGACAGCTTTTAGCGTCTTTGCCGCTTTTGCCCAGTGGGCTCTTTTCCACACCTCACTATTAAATCCAATTGAACAGGCCGTAACACCCTGGCTAGGTGGCTCGCTTTTTATCCTGGCGGGGTTCTTTCAACTCACCCGTTTCAAGGACGCCTGCCTCACTCAATGCCGGTCTCCTCTGGATTTTCTCACCACCGATTGGCGGGAGGGTTTCAGGGGCGCTTTTGTCATGGGTTGGAGGCATGGACTTTTTTGCGTGGGTTGTTGCTGGATGTTGATGGTACTATTGTTTGTCGCAGGGGTTATGAACCTTGTCTGGGTGGCGGTCATCGCGTTTTTTGTTCTGGCGGAAAAAATACTTCCGCGGCGGCGTTGGACGATCTGGATGGGGGGCGGCCTTTGTTTCGCTGCGGGAATGGCCATGATCTTAAAGGCTTTTAGAATAATTTAAAATCGAAAGGGGACGCGATGGCGAAAACAGAATGGATGATGAAGGGGAAATACGTGAAAAGTTGCAACTGCGCGCTTGGCTGTCCCTGCGATTTTTGGGACACTCCGACCCCCGGTTTTTGCGAAGGCATGTTGGGAATGGAAATTATCCAGGGCTACTTCGGAACCACCTCCTTGACTGGCTTGAAATTCGCGGGCCTTTACAAATGGCCGGGTCCCCTCCACGAGGGTAAGGGGGAATTTCAACCCATCCTGGATGAAAAGGCCAGTCCGGATCAACGAAACGCTCTTCTGACCATTTTATCCGGCAAGGCCGGCAACCCATGGTTTGAGGTTGTCTCCAGCCTGATTAGTCAAGTCCATGAACCGCTTTTTCTGCCCATCGAGTTCAAAATGGACAAAAACAAACGTCATGTGACCGTGAAGGTGCCGGGCATACTTGAAATGACCGCGGAGCCCATCAAAGACGCTTTTGGTCATGAGCACCAGATTCGGGTGGATTTGCCAAAGGGAATGGAATATTTTTCCGCCGAGACAGCCCGCACGAAAGTGAACAAGGCCTCTGGCAAAATTTCATTCAATTGCCCCGACAAACACAGTTCCGTTGCCCACGTTATTCATACTCAGGATGGATTGGTTTCAAGCTTCGACTGAGGAGGCCTGAATTTGAAAAAAGAAAATCTGAAAAAACCCCGCGAGATGCGGGGTTTTTTATTTTCGGGGAAAATAAGAGCTGGGTTTAAATAAGGGAGGGTAAATGTTTTGGAGGAAAAAAATGCGTGATTAAAAAGGAAAGGCCAAAAGCTACTGGTTAACGTCCAGCCATTCGAGTGCCTGGGCCAGTTCGGTAAAGGTCTTGACCGGTAACCCGCGGTTTATGGCCACATTTTCCTCAAATTTTCCCTTATCCACGATCGGCGCGTTTCCAATGACCGCGAACCGGGAGTGTGGAATTTTTCCGGTACATCGGGCCAAAACATATTTGGCGGCGAAAACCGAGGCCATGGTAAACCGGTGAAGAGTGCTCATGTTGCCGGTCAAACCCCTGACGTCAAAAAGAATTTTAGTTGCCTGGTGAAGGCTGCAAATCTCCAAAATCTGGTTAGAAGTTTCCGCGATATGGGAATTGGAGGAAACGCCATCGAGGGAAATCCGAAGATAATTTTTCCGGGGGTCAGCGGTTAATAAATTTTGGCCGATTTTAAACTGGGTCACTGTGGGTTGCATGAGGGAAATAATCCGGCATCTGATTAAGGGAGTCAATCCCCCCGCCAACCAGGGTTTGAAATTGAATGGTTTATCGAACAGATTTCGTCCGAAACCCCAGGTTTATGAATTCCAGGGCCTGAATGAGCCTAGCTTGGCGCGATTTAAACATGTTAATATTGGCCTCACTTCAAATTCGAGGCAAGGTTATATGAAAATCCTTTTGATCGACGATGAAAAGCCCATCCGGGACCTGATGGTTCCTTTTTTGGAGGACTTGAATAACGAGGTCCAATCCGCCCCGACCATAACCGAGGGACTTGAAAAAGCCGCCTCGTTCAAACCGGAGATCATTCTTTTGGATGTCCATCTTCCCGATGGAACCGGCCTTGATTTCCTGAAGAAACTTCCCGGCGTCCATCCCGACGCCTCCGTTGTCCTTATTACCGCGAATGTGGACGTCAAAATCGCGGTGGAGGCCATCAAGCGGGGCGCCGAGGATTACCTGGCAAAACCCCTTAATCTGGATGAATTGGAAATTCTTTTAAAACAAATCGGGGAAAAACGGGGTTTGCGCCGTGACGTTATCGCCCTTCGGGGACATCAAAAGGAATTATACCGGAAGGACTACCTTTTTCTTTCCGATCCCCAAATGCAAAAGGTTTATGAGCAAATTGAGCAGGTGGCAGGCCAGCCTTCGGTAACGGTCCTGATCCTGGGGGAAACGGGGACGGGAAAGGAACATGTCGCGAAACTTTTACACGTACTTTCCTCCCGAACCGCCTCGCCTTTCATGGAGCTTCATTGCGGGGCAATGCCCGAAAATCTTTTGGAGTCGGAATTGTTCGGATACGAACCGGGGGCCTTTACGGACGCGCGCCGTTCCAAACCCGGTCTTTTTGAGGTGGCCAACGGGGGAACCGTTTTTCTGGATGAGGTGGGTGAACTTCCGCTCGCGGTCCAGACAAAACTTTTAAAAGTTTTGGAGCAAAAGACCCTCAGGCGTTTGGGCGGGGTCAAGGAAACCAAGGTGGATGTAAGGGTGGTGGCCGCCACCAACCGGGATTTGAAACTGGAGGTTAAAGAGGGCAGGTTCCGTGCCGATCTTTTTTACCGCCTGAATGTGGCCTCCATTTCCCTGCCCCCCCTCAAGTCCCGGCCGGAAGATATTAAGGGCCTCGCGAGATTCTTCTTTACGGAGCTGTCCAAGGTGTTTAACAAGAACCTCAAGCCCCTTTCAAACGAAATTTTGGAAGCCCTGGTGAATTATCATTGGCCTGGAAATGTAAGGGAGTTGAAGAACGTCATGGAGAGGGCGATTCTTTACGCCAAGGGCCCGGCCTTGACGATCAAGGATTTGCCGCAGGAAATATTTGAGAAGTCGGGTTTTACCAAAGGTTCCGATCAGTCCCTCAGCCGGGATGAGGCTGAAAAGGAGAACATCCAAAAGGCCCTGAAATCGTTCAAGGGCAACAATACCAAGGTCGCCAAGCACCTGGGAATCAGCCGAACGACGCTCATCGCGAAAATTAAAAAGTACAAACTCGAATAAAACTCCTTTCACCGCAGAGCCGCAGAGGTCGCAGAGAAAACCAAAATTCGGATTTTTTCTGAACATTTCCCCTCGAATAAAACTCCTTTCACCGCAGAGCCGCAGAGTTCGCGGAGAACACCAAACCTGAAGTTCTTTTTTGTTTATTTAAACCAAATTTTTTTCTTTTTCTGCGACCTCTGCGCCTCTGCGGTGAAGGCCTTAATCATTAACCGTTCAACTCCTGAACACCCGTTCAAACCCTGAACGATAAAATTCCCCCTGAAACCTGGCAAATCACTTCTTTGTCATAAAAAACCACGATGCCAACGTTGGCACAACGTTTGCGTTAAGACCCCTCGTTGAAAGAAATTTCAAGGAGAGGTGATCCCGTATGCAAGTCTATTTTCCCGCCCCGCTGGAGTATCAGGATTTCCCAAAAGCCGAAATGAACGCCGTGATGGAGGCCATGAAAAACGTCCTCCACTCCTGGGCTTATCTTCCCTCGGGTTCCATTGGAGCCCCCGTGGAAGGGCCTGCTCCTTTGCAGTTGGAAAGATCCGTCCGCCTTTCCGGCAGGGCCCTGGGTTACCTCAACGTTCGTACCAACCCCGAACTTTCCAAAATCCTCGCTGAATACGCCCAGGGGGAACCTGTGGCGGTGGAAAACCAAGAGGACGCCTTCCATGAATTCGTCAACATTTTTTGCGGGCACCTGATGACCTACCTTTGGGGAAAGGAGGGGAAGGGTTTTGATTCCTTTCTTCCCATTCCCACCACGCCGGCCGATTGGCCCATTACCTCCCCGGCGGCCTCCTGCGCCTTCATCGTTGAGGATATTCCCGTCGAGGTGCGCCTCTGGATCAAGGGAGACCGCCATTGAACCGCCAGGACAATCACCACGAATCCCATCAGCCTGAAGGGGAACCTCCCGGGTCGAATCCCGAGTTGAATGTCAAAACCCCCGGCCTGGGGGCGCTGGAGGACGCCGGTTACCAGATGGTTTATGGATTGTTAACCCTGCGCAACGAGGAAAGAAACTGATGGATGCCAAAGACCCCCAGGTCATATTTCTGGAATTGGAAAATGAGATTTCAGGCCTGGCGGCCCGCCTCATGAATTCCAACGGGAAAAGCCTTCCGGAGGCGCTGGAATTGTCCCATCTTTTCCTGGATTGGACCGCCAAGGCTTCCTTGTCCTGTGGGGATTGGGCCGGGGAAATTCAGGCGCTTGCCAAAAAAATCGTGGTGGGTTTGCAATCGGGAAGATCCCATGAAGAGGCGATTGGGCGCCTGTCAACAGCGATGACTGAGGCTTCCGAGAACCTGGATAAAGAAACCCTGGGAATGGATTCCCTCCTTCGCCAGGGCTTCCCCCTTCGTCAAGACTTCGGGGGACAGGCCCCCGGGGAAAAAATGGGGGCGGGAAATGATGGCTTTTTCAACATTCCCCCGGACGATATGGCCAGCTTCAAGGACTTTATCGGGGAGGCTCCCGAACATCTGGAGGCCATCGAGCGAAACCTTCTTTCACTTTCGCGAGGCGAAAAATGGGACCTGGCCCAGGTGTTCCGCGCTTTCCACACCCTCAAGGGAATCTGCGGTTTCATGGGTCTCAATCAAATGGGAGCCCTGGCCCACAAGGCCGAGGCGATGTTGGAGCCATTCAAAGCGGGGGGTAAGCCCCCCGAGGACCAAGTCGATTGGTTGCTGCAAGCCTGTGATCTTGTCCGGGAACAGATCAAGGCCATCGCTCAGGGGTTGTCCGCGTCACGGTTCCGGATTGTTTCTTTCAAGGAACAAACCGAGACGCCAGAACCCCTCCATCCCTCAAGCCCCCTTCGTCCCGCGGACCTCGGGGGTTCGGATAAATCCGATGGTGAAAAAATCGGGACTGCTTCCGCCGGGCATACCAGCCGGGAAGGCGACGCTTCGATCCGGATCAGCGTGGAGAAAATGGACCTCTTGTTGGAGGCGGTCGGGGAATTGGCCATCTGCCAATCCCAGGTTTCCGGCGGGGTGGAGGGCCTTAAGCTCACCGGCTACCTGGCTTCTGAAACAGCGAGGCTCGGGAAAATTTCCCGCCAACTCCAGGATATTGTTCTCTCGCTTCGAATGGTTCCGGTCCATCCCTTGTTTTTAAGAATGTCACGTCTTGCCCGCGACCTGTCCCGAAAAACAGGCAAACCTCTTCAACTGGATTTGAAGGGCGGGGAAACCGAAATCGACCGACGTATGGTGGAGTCCCTTACCGAGCCCCTGGTGCATCTCATCCGTAACGCCGTGGACCACGGCATTGACACCGCTGAGGAAAGGGTCCGGGCGGGAAAGCCCGCGGAGGCTCTTTTAAAACTATCCGCCCGCCACCAGGGCGGGGACTTTGTGTTGGAACTTGCCGACGATGGCCGCGGCCTCAACTTCGGACGGCTGGCGCACCAGGCACGGGTCATGGGACTTCTGGCGCCCGGGGAGACGCCTGACCGCGACAGGTTGGTCGAACTTATTTTTCTGCCCGGTTTTTCCACCGCGGAAAAGGTTACGGAGGTTTCGGGACGGGGAGTGGGATTGGACTCCGTCAAACGAAAGATTCAGGCGCTCAAGGGCTCCATCAAGGTTTTGAGCGAGACTGGCAAGGGAACCACCTTTTGTCTCCGCATTCCCTTAACTCTGGCCCTGATGGATGGAATTTTGGTGCGGGTGGGTTTGAACCGGTACGTTCTTCCGGCTTTTCAGGTCCAGGGTTTTCTGGCCCTGGAAGGCACGGAGGAACATTCGGTTGGTTCCGGTTCCAAATGGCTGGCCACCCGTCAAGGCCACCTGCCCCTGATTGATCTGGAGAGGGGTTTCGGAAGCCGCCGGGACGGAAAACTCCGGCCCGTGGTGGTCCAGGTGGAGGCGGCCGGCAAGGGCGCCTGCCTGATGGTGGACGAGGTTCTGGGAAAACAACAGGTGGTGATCAAGGAACTGGGCGAGGGGCTTCACGAACTCAAAGGAGTTTCGGGCGGAGCCATCCTGGGAGACGGCAGGGTGGGTTTGATTCTGGATATGGAGGCGCTCATGGCGCTCCACAGCCAGAATTAATAATCAAAATCCATTTACCGCAGAGCCGCGGAGGTCGCAGATGAAGAAGAAAGAAAAGTCGCAAAGGGTCTGGGTTGAACAAAAAGGGAGAGTCTTGGTTTTCTCTCTGCGACCTCTGCGCCTCTGCGGTGAAAAAATTTGGGTTGGGCTGAGTTTTTAAATTAAGGAGGGACGAATGGAAGCGACAACGATAAAAAAAGAAGGAAAGTGCCTCACTTTCCGGTTGGGAAAGGAGGAATACGGGGTTGAGATCCTCAAGGTCCGCGAAATCGTGGGCCTGATGGATATTACCGCGGTGCCGAAAACCTCCGCCCACGTGCGCGGGGTCGTGAATCTTCGGGGCAAAATCATTCCCGTGGTGGACCTGCGCCGAAAGCTTGGCCTGCCCGAGACGGCCGCCGCCCGGGAAAACTGCATCATCATCGTTATCGTCCAAAACCGGCAGGTGGAAGCGCTGGTCGGCCTTCTGGTGGACGCGGTGAACGAGGTCCTCTGGGTGAGCGAGGGGGAGGTTGATTCCCTTCCCGATATTGGGGATTCCGAATCCATGGATTTCGTCCGCGGCCTGGCGAAGGTCAGGGGAAGGGTCATTATTTTGCTGGACATCGACAAGGTGGTCCACCAGCAGGACCTGAGGGGTTTGGAACAGCTTGAAAAATTGACTGGATCCAATGAAAACAAGGAAGTTTCCAAATGAACCCATCGACCAATGGCGGGGAATTGAATTTTGGGAAATTGAATCTTCAGACCAAGTTGATCGGTTCCATGATTCCCATGGTCCTGATGATCGGGGCTCTTCTGGTTTTCATGGCCCAGGCGGCCCGCCAAATGGAACAGCAGGTTCATTTTAGTTTTGAAGCCAGATTGGCCGGGGAAATTAATGCCGACTTCCAATTGGCCGTCTCCAAGGGAAAAAACGTTTGCATTTTGGGCGACCAGGAAAACAAGGACCTCGCCCTGAAATACATGGCAGCAGCCCAGGAAACCTTTCAAAAACTTGGCACCCTCGTTGTTTCCCCGGAGGAGAGGCAAATGGCCGTAAAAATCGGCGAAGGGATCGCGCTGGCTGATGCCAGGATTAAAACCCTTGTCGCGGAAGCGACTGACAAGGACTCTTCGGAGGATTTATACGAGAAATACCTGAAAGGCATTACGGTTGCGTTTGATGAAGCCTGCCTGTCTTTTTCCGGTTTTGCGGCATCGAAAGCCGATGAAAACAGCGGTGGTCTCGCGTCCCAAATAACCTCGGGCCGTTTGACCGGCTGGGCCCTGATTTTTACCGTTCTTGGAATTCTTGTCTTTGTGATCAAAACCACAATGGGCTTCGCGAAGAACCTTGCTATTTTCGCCGGGAATCTCCGGGAAACCGCCGACCAGGTGACCTCCGCGGCGGGACAGGTAGCCGATACCAGCCACCAATTGTCCGAGGGCGCCAGCGAATCAGCCGGTAGTCTTCAGGAAACAAGTGCCTCCCTGGAGGAAATGGCTTCCATGACCAAACAAAACGCCGAAAACGCGTCAAGGGCGAACCAATTAATGGATGAGGCCCGAAAGGCGGTCCTTCGGGGGAATGAATCCGTTGAAACGACCGTGAAATCCATGAAGGAAATGCAGGAGAGCGCGGACAAGGTTTCCAAGATCATCAAGACCATCGAGGAGATAGCCTTCCAGACCAATTTGTTGGCGTTAAACGCGGCGGTGGAAGCGGCGAGGGCCGGGGAGCAAGGACGCGGTTTCGCTGTTGTGGCGGATGAGGTAAGAAACCTGGCTCAACGGTCCGCGGTAGCGGCCAAGGACACGGCAACCTTGATTGGGGAAAACGCCCTGAGGGTTTCCGGCGGCGTGAAGGTAAGTGAGGCCTCGGGCAGGGCCTTGACTGAGATCGTGGATTGGTCCAAGAAAATCTCCGGCCTCCTGTCCGATGTGGCTTCCGCAAGCCGGGAGCAATCCAAGGGGATTGAGGAAATCAGCGCGGCCATTACCCAGATGGACAAGGTGACCCAGCGCAACAGCTCGAACGCCGAGGAACTCTCATCCTCCAGCGAGGAATTATCAGGCCAATCCGCTTTTATTCGCGACATGGTGGATGACCTGGTCAAGGTTTTAGAGGGAGATAAAGGCCATGGCATTGAAAAGACACCACTTTCCCAGGAACCATCCGCAGCGGAGTCCTGGGCGCCGGAAATGATGGCTCCGTGGGTTGTCCGCGCGAAGGGCAATGGCCACAAGACCGTCAAACATCCCGGAAAAATTTTGGCCGCGGTGTCCAAATTAAACCCTGAGGAAGTGATTCCGCTGGGGAGGGAAGGGTTGAGAGACTTTTAAAGGCCGTTCCCCGCGCAGGTATAAAAGCCGCCGTCCTTTCTTTAAACCAAATTCAAATCAGCTTGTCCCATTCAAAATAAATTTTTGCCTGAACCCTTCGATTCTTGGTATCTGCACAAACCGAAGCCTTCGTAGGGGCAAGGCATGCCTTGCCCCTACCACGACTGGATACCGCGGATATTTTGAGAGGTTGCATACCGGGTTTTAAATCCTTGCGACGACGCTGTCCAGCTACTGAACACCCGTCCAACCCCTGAACGGTATTTCCAATCGGGAATTTCGGAAAAACCCTTTTTTGTCATACAAAACAACGATGCCAACGTTGGCACATCGTTTGCGTTAAGAGCCCCAGGTGAACCCGGAATAGGCGGTTCGAATGGGAAAAAGGAACAAGGGATTTTTAACATGAAAAAGCCGGTTGGCGTGGACGCGACGGTGTTGATGGATTTTAAAAAGTTGGCCGCCAAGGTTTATGACCAAAGCGGGATCCGCCTCAACGCGGAACAGGCTTTGAAATCAGGGGACTCGCAAAGTCTTCGGGTTTGGGAGCAAACGTTTCAAGCGAAGGGGGACCGCTTCGGAAGGGACGTCTAAGACAATTTTACCGCAGAGACGCAGAGACGCAGAGGAAGAAAAGGTGGAGACGAAAGAGATTTGGTTTTAACGGGGAAGAATATTTTTAATCAGGTCTTCTCTCTGCGAACTCTGCGGCTCTGCGGTGAAAAAGGTTGAGGGTTTTGCTGGTTGGGTTGGAATTAAATAAAAAAAGAGGTGAAGCAGATGAAAAAGGTTATGGAAAAGCAGGGGATTTTGAAGGCGGTTTTAAATACAGTCCTGGTTTTGGGAATCGGATTTCCCTCCCTGGCTGTCGCGAAGGAAATAACCGCGGGTCGTACCCAAACAAAGGCCGCCATTCAAGTGGCCGCCGCGCTTCAGTCGGAAACGGAGACGGAAACGAAAAAAGAGGACCTGACGGATGTCAGCCTGGAAAGCCTCATGGGCCTCAATGTTCAGGTGGTTTCGTCCTCCAAAAGGGCGGAATCCCTCCGTGACGCTACCTCCGCCATTTTTGTCATCACCCAGGAGGAAATCAGGCGCAGCGGAGCCAGGTCGATCCCGGATCTTCTGGTCATGGTCCCGGGCGTTCAGGTTGCCCGCCAATCCTCCAACGAATGGGCCATCAGCGCCCGGGGATTCAACGGCCAATACAACAACAAGATGCTCGTCCTCATCGATGGGCGCAGTGTTTATGACCCCATCATGGGGGGCGTCAACTGGAACCAGCAGGACGTCATGCTGGAGGATGTCGATCACATCGAGGTTATCCGCGGGCCGGGAGGCACCCTCTGGGGCGCCAACGCCGTCAACGGAATCGTCAATATCCTCACCAAGGATTCCAAAATTACCCAAGGCCTCTATGTGACGGCCCAGGGCGGCGCCAACCTTTATGCCGCGGGAACCACAAGCATTTATTCTTTGAACGGCCTCGGAGCCTTCCGCTACGGCGGAAAGTTAGGTGATGATTTCTACTACCGGATTTACGGACAGACTGAAAATCGGAACCCATTCGCCAACCCCAAGGCCGATGTTTACCAGGCCGCCCTTAACAACACCTGGAACGACGACTGGTATGATTTTCGGGGCGGTTTCAGAACCGACTGGCACAGCGACGAGGACCAATTGACCCTGGAGGGGGAAATTCAAAAAGGGTATTTCAATTATGCCCGCCTGACCACCAGCGGCATCGCGTATTTTGACGCGAATACTTTTGCCACGGGCAACGATCTCAATACCGACATTGACCAGAATGAGCATTTCCTGGCCCGTTGGACGAGGGATTTCAAGGATGATTCCCAGGTTCAAATCCAGGGCTACTATGATTACAACAGCCTGACCAAGGCCCGGGATACCCGGAATAATAATGTTGGGCAGCTGGATTTTGAGGGCCAGCACCGCTTTCACCTGGGGCAGAGAAACGAAATCACCTGGGGTGGAAGCTACCGTAAGGTTTCGGACCAGTTCCTGAACCCCATCAACACCTTTTATGATCCCCAAAACCAGGAATTGAATATTCTTGGTGGATTTTTACAGGACAAATTAACCGTCGTGGAGGGAAAACTTTTCCTCACGGCCGGCGCCAAGCTTGAAAACAACACCTACACGGGGGATGAGTTCTCGCCTTCGGCCCGGTTGCTCTTTACGCCGGACAATACCACCAGCCTTTGGGCCGCGGTTTCACGCGCGGTCCGCATCCCCACCCAGTTCAGCGAAACGAGCACCACTTATTTGGGCGGAATCCCGGCTGATTTTTTTGGGCCAGGCTTTCCTCCCGTGAACACCTACGGCGCGGTTATCCCGAACGGCAAGCTTTTGGCGGAAACCCTTGTTTCCTCTGAAGTCGGTTTCCGGACCAACCCGACCAAGGAGACCTCGCTCGATGTGGCGGGTTTCAACAACCAGTACGAAAGGCTGATCGCCTTCCAACCCTTGAACGGAACCTTCGCTTCGCCAGCGGGTGGCGTCGTTGATTCCTCCCTTTACGCCTATCAACAACAAAACACAGGCATGGGAAGAATTTACGGGGTTGAGATCGCGGGTCAATGGACGCCGGTCAAGGCACTTAAATTAAACCTTTCCTACACCTACCAGGATTTTGACGCGAATATGATCGCCGCCTCCAACACCGAGTTGGGCGCGCCGCCTCCGCATAACCTGGCCAATGGGCGTGTTTCCTTCAGCCCGATTCCGGAGATTGAATTCAACACGGCCTTTTACTACACCGACAAGACCTACATGTACGACCCCAATTCCGGCAATTCCATCACGCCCGATTACGTTCAATGGAACCTCGGCGCGACCGTCAAGTCCGGGGATCACCTGGAAGTTTCTGTCTGGGGATTGGATCTGGAGGGGGCTCATACCGAGACCCTGCCGACCGCCTTTATCTCGCCGGCCCAGGTTGTTCCGAGCGTATACGGTCAAGTCACGGTTCGGTACTAAGAACATGAAAACACTTAAAACAACCCGAAAAATTTCACCGCAGAGGCGCGGAGACGCAGAGAAAGGATTGGGTTTTATGAAAACACCTACATTTAACATTAACAAAGGGGAATCCCGGGACAACGTTAATGGGGCACAAAAAAAGGAAAGGTTTTTGGTTTCCCTGGAATGGGCCCCCCTTCGTGAACTCGTACCTTCGTGGTTCAAGGGGTTTTCTTTTAGTGTTGCTCTCTCTCTCCTTAGCGGGCTGCTTCTCACCGCCATCGTTCCCAAGACGGCGGCGGGAGAAACTTCCGAGTACACCGTTAAGGCCGCCTATCTCTTCAACTTCACCCGTTTTGTCGAATGGCCGAAGAGCGCCTTTGCCGGCGCCGCCTCACCCATCGTGGTGGGGGTCCTGGGAGACGACCCCTTCGGGGGCTCCCTGGACGAGGCGGTCAGCGGTAAAAGCGCCGCCGGCCACCCCATCGAGGTGAAAAGGCTGGGGGGCTTTTCCGCCTCCACATCGGGTGCCATGAGGAAATGCCAGATCCTTTTCATTTCCTATTCGGAAAAGGGAAAGGTCGCGGAAATTCTCGCGGCCTTGAAGGGTTCCAGCACCCTGACGGTTTCTGAAATCGAGAAGTTTCCCCTGAAAGGGGGAATCGTTTTGTTCGACCAGGAAGGCCAGAAGATCACGCTGGTGGTGAACCCGAAGCCGGCGGAAAAGGCGGGGCTGACTCTCAGCTCGAAACTGATGCAGGTCGCCAAAGTCTACAACCAGGAGTAACACCATGAACATCATCAACTTTAAAGCCATGCCGCTCCGCCGGAAAGTCACCCTGACCGCCGTCATGGCCAGCTCGGCATCCCTGCTGACGGCCTGCCTCATGTTTATCGCCAACGAGAGGATGACATTTCCCTCGGTGCTGGTAAAAAACCTGACCAATGTGGCGCAGATCATCGGGGGCAACAGCACGGGGGCCTTGACCTTTAACGACGCCAAGACCGCCCAGGACAGCCTGAACACCCTCAAGGAAGACCCGCACATCCTGACCGCCTGCCTTTACGACGGCAAGGGACAGGTTTTCGTGAAGTACGCCTCGGAAAAAGCTTCCGAAGTTCTTCCTCCCCCGGTCAAGGGAGAAGGCTCGGAATTTTCGGGTGGAACCCTGAAACTTTATCATGAAATCAAAATGGGAAATGACAGGGTGGGAGTGATTTACCTTGAATCCGACATGAAGGAAATGGACACGAGGCTCTCCCGCTATACATCGGTGACCCTGGTAGTCCTGCTTTTGTCCTTCGTGATTTCCTTTCTGGTTGCCCAGCGCCTTCAACGGCATGTTTCCGATCCCCTTCAAGACATCATTGAGGGTTTGAGCGGAAGCGCGAGACAGGTGGCTTCCGGTTCGGCCCAGATCTCCATTTCCAGCCAGCAATTGGCCGAGGGGGCCGGGGAGACCGCCAGCAGTCTGGAAGAAACCAGTTCCTCGCTTGAGGAAATGGCTTCCATGACCCGGCAAAACGCGGACAACGCCACCCGCGCCACGCAATTCATGAAAGACACCAAAGACATGGTCTTCAAGGGGAATGAGGCTGTCACCAGCACGGTGAGGTCCATGAGGGAAATGCAGGAAAGCGCCGACAAGGTTTCACGCATTCTCAAGACCATCGAGGAAATCGCCTTCCAGACGAATTTGCTGGCGTTAAACGCGGCGGTGGAGGCGGCCCGGGCCGGAGAGCATGGCCGGGGTTTCGCGGTCGTTGCGGAGGAAGTGAGAAGTTTGGCCCAACGAAGCGCCTCGGCGGCCAAGGATACCGCCGCTTTGGTGGATGAAAACGGAAAAAGGGTCAGCCAGGGCGTCAAGGTGAGTGAAGAGGCCGGCAAGGCCTTGTCTGAAATCGTGAACCAGGCCGGGAACATCTCTTCCCTGATTCTCGATATCGCCTCGGCCTCCCAGGAACAATCCAAGGGAATAGCGGAGGTCAACAACGCGGTGGCCCAAATGGACAAGGTCACCCAGCTCAACAGCGCCAACGCCGAGGAAATGTCCTCCTCCAGCGAGGAACTCTCCGGCCAGGCCCAGTCCATCCGCCACATGGTGGACCAGTTGGTCCTGATCCTGGAGGGTGAAAAAACCTCCTTCGAAACTGAAAATGTATTGGATTCGAATTCGAAAAAGAAGCCGGTCAGGATGCCGGAGCCCCGAAGGACCCCGGGAAAGGTCATTTCACTGGCCAAGGTTTAATGGATAAAAGCGATTTAGGGGGATTCCGATGGAGACTACGTTCATGAACCAAATGAAGTTAAGGGATTTCGAGAGGCTTGCCAAGCTGGTTTATGACCAAAGCGGGATCCGCCTGGAAGTGCAGAAACTGGAACTGCTTCAGGCCCGCCTGCGCAAGCGATTGAAGGCCCTTTCGATGGACAGCTTCAAGGAGTACTACACCTTTGTGACGGAGGACCTGACCGGGATGGAAATGGTCAAGATGCTCGATTGCGTCACCACGAACAAGACTGAGTTTTTCCGGGAACACCAGCATTTTGAGCACCTCATCAAGAACGCGATTCCCGCCCTTCAAAAAAATCACAAGGGGGATGGGGAACCCCTGAGATTCTGGAGCGCGGCTTGTTCCACGGGGGAGGAAGTTTACAGCCTGGCCATGACGGCCCTGGAGGTCACCCAGGGCCGCCCGCGGGTCAAGATTTTGGGAACCGATCTTTCCACCAAGGTTCTGGCCAAGGCCATGACGGGCCAATACGAGGCGGAAAAAATCGAGGGTGTGCCGGAAGCCTGGCTTTCGCGTTATTTTAAAACCGCGGGTGAGCCTGGAAAAAAAGTTTATAGGGTGGGCCACCAGTTGAAGGAAGTAGTCCGGTTTTCACGGCTTAATTTGAACGGCGAGGTTTACCCCTTTCAATCCCGCTTCGATGTCATCTTTTGCCGAAACGTCATGATTTATTTCGACCTGGCTGTCCAACAAAAACTGGTGGACCGTCTTTCGGCCTGCCTGAAGCCGGGCGGTTATTTATATACCGGGCATTCCGAAAGTTTGCTCCGGGTTAAGCACAACCTGAAGGGTGTGGCCTCCTCGGTATATGTAAAGGCGTAAGAACCATAGGCGGGGCAAAAGGTAAAAGGGTGGAAGGCGCAAAAGTGGAAGGCGAACCTTTAAACCCTAACCCTTTCGACATTTATCCAAAAAGCGAGAGTGTTTTGGGGAAGAAAAAAGGAAAATTATGCAGCAAAACCAGAGCGAGACATCTTCCGGCAACTTAGTCGTGGGGGTGGGTGACTATGTGGTCACCCGGGAAAAGGAGAAAGTCATCATGACTTACGCGTTGGGTTCCTGTTTGGGGGTCACGGCTTATGACGGAAAGGCCGGGGTAGGGGGACTTTTGCACTTCAAGCTTCCCACCTCGGACCTGAACCAGGAGATGGCGGTTCAAAAGCCGGCGGTTTTCGGTGATACGGGGATGGCGGCATTTTTAAAGGAATTATTTGATCTGGGGGCCACCAGGCCCAACCTGGATATGAAATTGATTGGCGGGGCAAAGTCGATGCCGGGGTCGAATTTTTTCAACATCGGCGAAAGAAACCTTCTTTTGGCCCGGAGGTTTCTCTGGATGAACGGATTAATGGTTTCCCGGGAAGACACGGGAGGCGGGGATTACCGGACGGTCAGGATGGAAATGGAAACGGGGAAGGTGATGGTGAAGGACCCCCGGGGTACCTATGAAATCTGAAGAAAGGTTTGAACCACCAAGGGCACCAAGTAAAGCGAGGAAAAAAATGGATGAACCAATTGAGAACAAGGTTTTTTGGGGGGGGCAAAAAATTATTTTTTTAAGGTTTCTTGGTGAACTTGGTGTCCTT
>JAHFCG010000157.1 GCA_023249615.1 candidate division FCPU426 bacterium
ATATTTTGCCCATCTCCCCTTAGTCCGATTTTTCCTGACGTTGATTCTTTTAGATCTCATGGTTTATCTTTTGCACGTCTTTAACCACAAAGTCCACTTCGGATGGCGTTTCCACCGGGTTCACCATACGGATCTGGACTTGGACTCGACCAGCGGGGTTCTTTTCCACCCCCTGGAGGGTTTGTTCAGCTTTTTCATCCGGCAGCCGTTTGTTTTGCTGGTGGGGCCTTCGCCTGAGGCGATTTTCGTTTTCGATGTCTTTTTTTTAATGGTCCTGTTGTTGACCCACGCGAATGTTCGGGTTCATCCCCTGATCGACCGGGCTTTTCGGTGGGTTTTCGTCACTCCCGACATGCACCGCATCCATCATTCGGTGGATTGGGATGAATCCAATTCGAATTACGGGTTTTCCCTTTCCGGGTGGGACAGGCTTTTCAAAACCTATCGAGGCCAGTCCGGTATCCCTCCAGAAAAAATGAAATTGGGTCTCAAGGAATTCCAGACGCCGGAAGATTTGAAAATGGTCCGAATTTTGGCCCTTCCTTTCCTGAAAAAGAGGGAATGGCCAAAGTGAAAACCGCTTAGGATTAATGGGTGGGGGTCGGCGTCTTTTCCAAAATTTTCTTCGGCACCGCAAGCAGTGAGAAGTTGTTGGCGCGTCTCCATGCCGGCTCAAAGTCTTTGTAAAGGGCTGTCACGGGACCTGTCGCCGGATCCATCAAAAGAAGGAAATGTTTAACCGGGTCATAACCGGTAACAATGTCGTAATGGCTGCTCTTTCCATCTTTGGATGTAATCATCACGATTACGGGTCTGTGTTTGTCCAATTGGCGCAGAAGGCCGGTTAAATCCTTGTTTAAGGTACCCTGGTAAAGCGCTGTCTCGAATCCCGCGGCCCTAAGTACGGTAACCAATTCGGATGCCATGACTCCTTCGCCGGCGGTGGAGTTGATTCTGACCCAATCGACCTGGGCTTGATTCAGTTTTTGATCGTAAAAACTACTAATCATTTTTAAAACAGCCAAGCCGCATTCCTTGGGGTCTTCCTGCTTTTCAAAAGGGATCTCGATTTGGACCGCTTCCTTGGATAAGTTCATTTCGTAGGCGCGCGTCTCTGCCTGGATAAAGGAAGTTTGAAGGAGGAAGATTCCCAAATAGAAATAAAGGGGTAATGTCCAAAGGGAGTTTATTTTCATAAAAAACCGGTCCTTTTTCGGGGCGGGTGGTTAAAGCCGAACCATAATACAAACAAAAAAAAGGTTGTCAAAGGAAGGGTTTTCCACAATAATACACCAAGTCTTGGGGCTCCAAATTAAGCATACTAGGGGAAGGTAACCGCAATGAAAAAATTAGCTCTTGTTTTGACCTTTGGTTTATTGCTTCAAATCGTTCCTGTTAAGGGTTTTGCCAGCGAAACTCCCGCCGTCGTTCCAGAAATAACCGGAGGGGTCATTGCCGCCCTCGTGACCACCTTTTTAATTTTAACCGATGGTAATTCCTCAAATGAAGCCAAAGCCACGGGTAATGAATTCACCGATTTGAATAACAAGCCTGGGTTTACCAGCTTGTTGAAACAAATGGCCGGCGGATCCTTAAATACGGTCGAAATTCTAAAATAAGATTTTTCCAATTTTTAAAAGGCCGCCCTTTCAGGCGGCCTTTTTTTATTTTAGGGCCTTTTTATAACCTCATTTGAAAAGAAACGAATATAAAAAGCCCTAAAAAGGAAAATCAACTGAGCAAGGTTCCGGAATTAACCTTTCTTTTCTGGCTGATTAAGATCGCTGCCACCACCCTTGGCGAAACGGGAGGCGACGCGGTTTCGATGTCCCTGAACATGGGCTACTTGGTCAGCACGGGGATATTCGGGTTTGTTTTTTTTGCCGCTGTGGTTTACCAGATTAGGTCCCCCCGTTTCCATCCCGTTGTTTACTGGTTTACCATAATTGCCACAACCACCGTGGGAACCACCCTGGCGGATTACGCCGACCGTTCTTTGGGGATCGGATACGCCGGTGGAAGTTCCCTTTTATTGTGCCTTCTCCTGGGCTCCCTCGCCCTTTGGTATTCCGTTCTGGGATCCGTTTCCATTACGACGGTAAGTGAACCCAAGGCCGAGATGTTTTATTGGCTCACCATCATGTTTTCCCAAACACTGGGAACGGCGCTGGGGGATTGGACCGCGGATTCCATGGGCATGGGGTATAAAGGGGCCGCTTTGGTTTTTGGAGGTTTGCTGGGGGTGGTCGCGGCGCTTTACCATGCCACAGGTGTTTCACGGACATTTCTCTTTTGGTCTGCCTTTATCCTGACGAGGCCTCTTGGCGCGGTGTTGGGGGATTTTCTGGACAAACCGCTGGACCACGGGGGACTGGCCTTGAGCCGTTTTTCCGCTTCGGCAGTCCTGCTTATCCTTATTCTGGGTTGTATTTTTCTTTTTCCCCAAAAGGCGGGAAGAAAATCGCATTGACCGGTTGTTTCAATAACCAATTTTGCCCGTTATCATAAGTCCATGCCTGAACATAGAACCCATATCGTCATCGGGACCCCCTGCTACGGCGGCCAGGTCACCAGCCTTTACACCACCTCACTCCTGAGGCTTCAACACGCCTGCGCCAAACGGGGAGACATTGATTTGAGTTTTTTGTTGATGGGCGGCGATGCCCTTATCACCCGGGCCCGGCAGGACCTGGCCGCTCACTTCCTCGATAACCCCTTGGCCACGCATCTCCTTTTTATCGACTCCGACATCGCCTTCGATCCCGACCAGGTATTCCGACTGCTTCAGTTCAACGTGGAGTTTTCCGCCGGGGTTTATCCCACCAAGCGCATCGATTGGGACAAGATTCTTCTCCTCTCCAAGGGAGGTTATGTTCCCCGGGAAGCCGACTCCCTTTCCTATGTCCTGGAATTTGAGGACCCCAAAAAGATCGAAGTCAAAAACGGTTTTGCCAAGGCTCGTTATGCCGGGAATGGTTTTCTCATGCTTCAAAAAAGCGCCCTTCAAAAAATGATCAAAAAGTACCCCGAATTAAACTACGCCCGGGTTCACCAATCCGATGACGTCCTTCGGGCGAGCCCTTCCCGTTTCGCGCTTTTTAACTGCCTGATTGATGAAAAGACTGGGATCTATTTGAGCGAGGATTACAGTTTTTGCCGTCGTTGGACCGACATCGGCGGGGAGATTTGGATCGACCTCGAAAGCCGTCTTACCCATATTGGCCCCATCTCCTTCAACGGCAACGTGGCCACCCAGTTCACCGCACCGAAGGAATAAAATCAGGAGGTTTGCTTGAGGAAAACGCTTGTCGCGGCCATTCTTTTATCCGGAACACTTACCCTGAATGGGTGTTGCACGGTTTTTTGTTTTGTTCCGGGTTTTCATTCCGCGCCACATGAGCAAAAGGCACAATCTTCCAACTCCAAAGCGAAAAAACCAAAGCCGAAAAAGGCCGAAAAAAACGGGAATCAGGAATAACCATTTAGATTTGATTGGACCGGAAAAGAAAACGAGGCGGAAATGACGGTTTATGATTTTCGGGTAAAAACCATCGAGGGCAGGGAAGTAAAACTGGACGAATATAAGGACAAGGTCCTGCTGATCGTCAATGTCGCCAGCAAATGCGGATTCACCCCCCAGTATGAGGGTTTGGAAATAATTTTTGAGAAGCACAAGGACCAGGGTTTTGCCGTTCTCGCCTTTCCCTGCAACCAGTTTGGGGCCCAGGAACCAGGGACAGAAGAGGATATAAAATCCTTTTGCGACCTCCAATACGGAGTGAAGTTTCCCCTCTTCTCAAAAATCGATGTCAACGGTCCAAATACCCATCCCCTTTATGAGTTTTTGAAAAAATCCCTTCCGGGAGTCCTCGGAAGCGAGGGTATAAAGTGGAACTTCACCAAGTTCCTGATTGACCGCCAAGGCAACCCGGTCAAACGATATGGATCCGCAGATAAACCGGAGAGTATTAACCAGGAAATCGAGGCTCTTTTATAGGGCTGATTTTCCGGAAGTGGCGTCTGGGGTATGATGGAACCATCTTCTTGATCGGGGGGAGTGCTTTATGGGACTGATGGACATGTTTGCCAAGAAAAGTCCGCTGGTGGATACCCAAAAAAATCTTTCCAACATCGCGGGGAAACTCACCGGGGTTCCGGGGCTCGGGGCCGAGGGTGATTTTTCCGCCAGATTCGTCCCGGACGATAAAAATTACCTCCTTAATCGAAACAACGTTCCCAATCCTTCCGGGCATTTGGATCTCAAGGTTAAATTGGATCCCGCCGGGCGCCAGGCTTTTTTGCAGGCAGTCCAAAGTTTTCAGGATAAGCCCGTTTACGCGGGCGGGGTTCTCGTGAACGACGATTCCATGGGGGGCCGTGCCGAGGTTCATCCCCTTGACATGATTTATTCCCTGTTGTCCGCGGACCAATACCCGGCCTGGTTCAAGGCCATCCAGGGAAACCTGAAGGACGCCAACGCCGTCGCGGTTTACCGGATCGCCGCCGCGACCGACGCCTCCAAGTCCAACAAACCGCCCCGCGCGGAGGAACCACGGGCCCTTCAGGCATTTTTCCCCCATCCGCCGAAGCCCAACTTCCCCAAAATCAAAATTGATTTTGAGGTTCGGGCATCGCTCAATCTCAAATCCGATTTTCGCCTGAGCAACAATCAGGTGAAGCAAAGGATCGAGATGGACCTGGGTTTGGAAACCACCAAGGAAAACGGCCCCGGGGTATTTGTCGGGGAGATGGTTATTTACTGGGGAAATGAATAAAACCAGTCGACAGTCGTCAGCTAAAATAAAAACAACCCAAAACCCCTGTTTTTAGTGTTCCGTTCCCGGGGTCAGTCAATATCTGGTACCGCCGTTAATCCTCCCCTAAATTCTTCAAGATTCCACCCGGAAGGACGTTAGGATTACCAGTCTGTCCCAGGTTAAAACCGCTACCCGTAATTTTTTTTAAGGAAAAGAAGTCATGAGTCCGTTTAATCGACGCCCAGTATTATTGATTTTGGTTTTATTTTGGGGAGGCTGGGGAGCCCCTCTTTTCGCTCAAACCTCCACCTTTACCCAGACAGCGACGCGAACACCTTCCAACAGTCCGACGAATACCTTTACCAAAACCCCGACACGAACGCCGACCGATACCGCCACCATCACCATAACCCGAACTCCCACGAACAGCCCCACCCAAACCCCTACCAGGACTCCGAGTCCAACCATTACCGATACGCCCACCCCAACTGATTCCTTTACTCCCAATGCCACCCTGACTCCGCCCTGCGGGGCCTTCCTTGGAACCTTTGGGGACACCAGCAGTGCGGGAGGTTCAGGTTCCAGCACCAACACCATGAGGGCCTGCATGTTTTCACTCAACCAGGCTGCGACGGTTTACAGCCTTTGGGTTTATTGCCCCGTCGCGGGGCCCAAAATAATTACTGGAATTTATTCAGGATCCATCGCCAACATCGGAACCTTGCAGGTTTCTTCCTCCCCACAAACCGCTTTCGTGGGATGGAATGGATTTCCAATTACACCGACCCTTTTGGCCCCTGGTACCTATTGGTTGGCTTATAGTTATAACGGCGGAAGCAATACGGTAATCACCACAGCCTCCGGGGCGGTCAGCGCTTTGGCATATACCAATACTGCTTTTACTTTCGTGTCGATGCCAACCAATATGCCGGGTCCCATTAACTACGGCACCCTGGCCGTGGACCCCATCTACGCCGTTTATTGCAACGCTCCCACGGCCACTCCCACTATTTCCTTTACCCCCACCTTTACCCGCACCCCCACTGACAGTCCCACCCAAACCCCGACGGGGACCATCAATCCCAATACCCCCACTTCAACTCCAACGGCTACCGCCACAAAAACCACCACAAATTCCCCAACCACCACACCTACCGCGACACCCAACCTAAGTTTGACTCCCGATTGCGGCGCCTCGGCGTTGCTTTTTGGAAGCCAGAACACCTCGGGGTCGCCTGTCACCGCGGGTTTCGCGTCGGAAATGCGGGCTTACCGCTATACCATGCCATCCAGCGGAACAGTGGAAACTATTTCCCTTTTCGCCACGGCCGCGGACGCAGGTTATCTGGCGAAGGTGGCGCTTTACACCGACTCAGGGACGACGATGACCAATTTGCTTGGAACCTCAGCCAGCCAGCCCTTAACGGGAGGTTGGAACGTATTCTGGATTCCTCCCGCGACCGTGCCGGCGGGGGATTATTGGCTGGCTTATATCCTGGACAGTTTCCCTGTCACCAATTATTCACTCGTTTATCAAGCCGGCAGCCAACCCAGGGATTTCGCCTGGCTGGGTCCCGCTCCCTCCTGGGTTTTTCCAGCGGTCATGGGGACGGGCGGATGGAATCCCGCCTATGTGGATTACCAACAAGAACCCATTTTTGCCAG
>JAHFCG010000039.1 GCA_023249615.1 candidate division FCPU426 bacterium
TCGTCGCCCGGGTGGTTGTTTTTCTCATCATGTCGCATGCCATTCCCAACATGTATTTGTTCATGAAGGGAACCCATGTCCATCACCTTAATTACGGAATTTTTCTACTTTCGTTTGTTGGCGGATTCAGCGTGTTGCGGCGGCCCACGGGACTCGCGGCGGAAATTACCGCGTTTATTTATGGAATCGCCCTGGCCCTCACTTTCGATGAGTTCGGATTGTGGCTACACCTTGGCGGAAGCTATTGGCAAAGGGAGAGCGTTGACGCGATTATCGTTTTTGCCGCGGTGATTGGCCTGATCGCCTACGCGCGGACAATTAAACGCTTTGAGTCCCGCCACCTCTGGTCTTTTATTCTTCTAGCGATCCTGTTGATTGTATTTATTTGCGTTTTATTTCGTACAGGCCACAAGGTTGGCGGGTTGGTCGGCCCCAAACTTGAGGAACTGGAAATATCCTCGACGCCTTGATGGAAGAATAGCTAGGCTTTGGAACAAATTTCCTAATCACCCTCATCCCGGCTTTCTCCCCTCCAGGGAAAAGGGGTTCCAAGAAACGCCGGTTGAATGGACCAACTATAGGTTTTGGACGGTTCCAAGGTTTTCGTAGGGGCAAGGCATGCCTTGCCCCTACAACGGCCAACTCCAACTGGAAAGGGCAGAAATTAAAGGTTTCTGCCCAGCTTCATAGAATGACCTTTTGGCCTACCTTTTTTCCCTTTCCGTAAAGTCCTTTTTGGTGGACGATGGTACGGGCTGGTGAAAATTTTTTATTGGAGATTCCTAAATTTTGTCACCCTTTAACTTTCAAAAAATCAAGGATTGGGTGGCCGGCAAGGACGATGGTCCGGACCCCAAAAATTACAAAAACGACAAACCTGAAAAAGTTGAGCCCGACCTACCCATCGGCAAGAAGGGAACCTTGCTGGGGGATTCCTGGGAGATAATGGGCTTCCTCCAGAAATGCGACAGTACCGATACTTATTTTTGGGATGAATATCTCCTGACCAGTCACACCAAAGGCTACCGTTGGCTGGTTCAGAATCAGGGCCATTGGAATTTTTATGAAATGGTCAAGGATGGACCCAAAAATCTATCTGACAAATTTGAGTGGCGCGGGCGCACCTTTGAGGTTTATGTTAGGGACACCGCGAAGGTTACCCACGTTGAGGGCAAGTTTTACTGGGACGTCAAGGTAGGGGATACCGCGGTGGCGGAAGATTACGTTTCACCGCCCTATATTCTTTCCATGGAACGTGACGATTCGGAAACCATTTGGTCGTTCGGCGAGCATGTTGATCCTAAAAAAGTCAAGGAAGCCTTTCTTTGAAAAAACCCTTTCCAAAACCCGTCGGTGTCGGGGCCAACCAGCCCTCCCCCTATGGGAATATTCACCACCCCTTGTTTCTGCTGGCCTGCCTCTTCACGATTATTTTTCTTGGTCTCCAATCCTACGCGCAATCCGGCAACAAGGAACAAACCGTTTTTGCCCAGGCTTATTCCTTCGCGGCCAATGATCCCGAGAAAATCAAGGTCACCCCCAAGTTTCAATTGGCGGGCGATTTGGCCAACATCCAAATTCTTTTAAACGGCGACGTCAACAACAACTGGATGGATCTGGATATGACCCTGGTCAATGACGTGACCGGTGAGAAGCATGTTTTAACCCAGGGAGTGGAATATTATTTCGGGTCGGACAGCGACGGACCCTGGACGGAAGGCTCGCGCGTCAAGGACGTCATTATTCCCGCCGTCGAAGGCGGCACCTACTATTTGACCTTCCAGCCCGCCCTCGCGAATGGGGTCACGATTCAAAACTTTTCCCTGACCTTAAACCGCGATGTACTTCAGTGGTCCAACTTCTGGTTCGCGATGACTTTTCTTTGGTTGTTTCCGTGCGTGGTTTGGTATTTGAAAAACCGTTATGAAGTGAATCGATGGCTTAACAGCCAATAGCTCGAGGGACATCGAAACAATGACAGGGAAAGGAGGCTCAAATGGTTAAGACTTTTATTGTTTATGGCCTTTTGTTAAGCTGTTTGCTGTTCACGGCAAACTTCAGGGGTTGGGCCCTGTTCCGGTCGTTGGACTCCGATAACTGGGGTCACACCCACAACGGTGTTTATTATCACGGCGGCGGTTTTTATCACAAATAGGTTTAGCGAGGAGGATCGTGATGGATCAGCTTATAAATTTGAAAAGTGTGGTGAGCTCATTGGTTTTCGCCGTGATCGGTTTTGTGGTTTTTATCATCGGCTTTTATGCCTTTGACAAGTTCACCCCCTACAACCTTTGGCATGAACTGACGAAACAAAAGAATGTTGCTTTGGCGATCGTGGTGGCTTCGGTTTCGCTCGGGACCGCCATTATAATCGCCGCGGCCATCCACGGCTGAACTTAATACCTTTTAGCTTTTACCGCCAACACACCATTTGACCACCAAGGTCACAAAGGGCACCAAGAACTCCGAAAGGCCAAAATGTTTAAAAAATCAGTAAATCCCATCTTTCTTGGTGGACTTGGTGACCTTGGTGGTTCAATTGTCTTTGCTTTTGGGTTTTGTTAAGGACTCAAAATCATGCAAGTCCTTTTGCTGTTTTCGATATTCGCCATTTCTGCCTGCGGAATGGTCTATGAGCTTATCTCCAGCACCCTGGCCAGCTACCTGCTGGGGGATTCCATCACCCAGTTTTCCACCATCATCGGCGTATATCTTTTCGCCATGGGGGTGGGGGCTTATCTTTGCCAGCACCTCCAAAAAAACCTGACGGGAATTTTCGTCCAGGTGGAACTCCTGATCGGGCTGGTCGGGGGCTTTTCCTCCACCATCCTTTTTCTTCTCTTTGAGCAGGTTTCCTCCTTTCGTGTTCTGGTTTATTCCCTTATCGGCCTCGTCGGCTGTTTGGTGGGGCTGGAACTGCCTCTCCTCATGAGAATCCTTAAAACGCATTTTGAGTTTAAAAAACTGGTTTCCAAGGTCTTCACCTTTGATTATGTCGGCGCCCTTTTGGGGAGCCTGCTTTTTCCACTGGTGCTGGTGCCCCACCTGGGTTTGGTTCGTTCTTCTTTTTTGTTTGGGGTCATGAACGTACTGGTGGCCATTTGGGCCCTCAATCTTTTTAAACAGTCAATTCCCTGGGTAAAGCCCCTGAAGGCTCAGGCCTTTTTTTACCTGTTGGTCCTTTTGTTCGGTTTCGTTTATTCGGACCAAATCACCCGATTTACCGAGGCCCTCAGCTACCCCGACAGGGTTATTTATTCCAAATCATCCCCCTACCAGCGCATTGTCCTTACCCAAGAAGGTGAGGACCTGAGGCTTTTTTTGAACGGTAACCTGCAGTTCAGCTCGCGTGACGAATACCGTTACCACGAAGCATTGGTTCATCCCGGTCTTTCGGCCCTGCAAAACCCCAAGCGGGTGCTGGTGCTTGGCGGAGGGGATGGGTTGGCCCTCCGGGAAATTTTGAAATACCGCTCGGTGGAAACCATCCAATTGGTTGACCTGGATCATCGGGTGGTGGACCTTTTTTCAAATCAAGATTCGTTAAAGGCCCTCAACGGGGATTCGTTCCACAACCCCAAGGTTCATCTGGCGGTCGCGGACGCCTTCGAATGGCTCAAAACCAACAAAGACCCGTTTGATTTTGTGGTGGTGGATTTTCCCGACCCTTCCAACTTTTCCATCGGCAAACTTTACAGCACCACTTTCTTCAACCTTCTTCACAAGAACGTAAAGCCAGAAGGGGCCGTGGTGATTCAGAGCACCTCTCCCTACGTGGCGAGGAAGTCCTTTTGGTGCGTGGCCCAAACCCTTGATTCGGTGGATTTCTGGACAAGACCTTATCACCTGTATGTTCCTTCCTTCGGCGAATGGGGTTTTGTGCTGGCTTCCTGGAAGCCCCTGCCCCTGCCCGAAAAGTTTCCGGAGGGCTTAAAGTTCTTGAACGCCGTCACCCTGCGGAACATGGTTAATTTTCCGCCCGATATGGCGATGGTCAAGACCGGGGTCAACCGGCTGGATAACCAGGTGCTGGTCCGCTATTTCGAAAACGAATGGTCGAAGTTCCTGCATTACTAAAAAACCAAAATAAGAATCATTTCACCGCCAAGGGCACCAAGGACACCAAGAAAGCGAAAGGTAAGTTTTAGTCTTCGTAAATCAATTCTTTGTTTAATGTTTCTTGGTGAACTTGGTGCCCTTGGTGGTTCAAATTTATTTTGCTTAGGAGACGTTTGTTGAGAAAAAAATGGCTATGGTTTTTCATTCTCCTGTTCCTAGGTGGGGGGGCTTTCCACCTTTACCAGGGTTCCCACCAACCCATCCAGGGCGGGATCATGGGGGCTTCCTCCCGGGCGGGGCATCTGCTGCGGGAGGGAAAATTTCCTCCGGTGGAAAAAACAACCCACACCGAGGTGGTCATCGTAGGCGGTGGAATCTCTGGTCTTTCGGCGGCCTGGCAACTGAACCGCAAGGGTATTCACTCCTTCCAGATTCTCGAGTTGGAAAAGCAGTTGGGGGGCAACGCCCAAAGCGGACGGAACGAAGTGTCGGCCTATCCCTGGGGAGCCCACTATGTCCCCTTGCCCGGACCGGCCGAGGTTTATGTCCGGCAGTTGTTCGAGGAACTGGGGGTCATCCAGGGCTACGATAAAAAAGGCCTGCCCCGTTACAACGAACTTTATCTCTGCTCCGACCCACAGGAGAGGCTTTACCTGAACGGAACCTGGCAGGACGGTCTTTTGCCCCAGACGGGGGTGACGAATGAGGACCGAAAACAGTACAAGGCTTTCTTCACGGCGATGGATTATTTCCGAGGCGCCGTGGGTTTCGATGGCAAACGGGCCTTTTGCATCCCGATTGATTTGAGTTCTCAAGACCCCAGTTTTTTAAAGTATGACCAAATCAGCATGGCCGAACTTCTGGTCCAGAAGGGCTGGACCTCCCCCTTCCTGAAATGGTACGTGGACTATGCCTGCAAGGATGATTACGGCACCCATATGGAAAAGGTCTCGGCCTGGGCCGGTATCCACTATTTCGCCTCCCGCATTGGGCGGGCTTCCAACTCCGCCGAGAATTCCGTGCTGACCTGGCCCGAGGGCAACGGCTGGCTGGTCAACCGGTTGGTGGAAAAGGTGGGGGCGTATGGAAGATGTAACAGCCTGGTTTATAACGTGGAGAAAAGGGATAAAGAAGTATGGGTGGATTTTTACGACCTGACCACGCAAAAGTCCGAACGAATGATTTGCAAGGCGGTGATTTTTTCGGCGCCCCGGTTTGTGGCGTCCCATGTTGTGAAGGCCCTCAGGGATCATCCGCCCGCTTATTTGCCTGCCTTTACCTATGCCCCCTGGATGGTGGCCAACCTTACCGTGGATGAGTTGCAACACAGTCAGGGAGTTGCCCCCGCCTGGGATAATGTCTTTTTCAAAAGTGAATCGCTGGGGTATGTGACGGCCACCCACCAGAACATCGAAAGATACCCGAAGACCAAAACGGTCCTGACTTATTACTATCCCCTTTGTGAGGGGGAGCCAACAGAGGAAAGGCAAAAGGCGATCGCTCGAAGCTACAAGGATTGGACTGATTTAATTCTGGGGGACTTTAAAAAAGTTCATCCGGACATCAAGGAAAAGCTCAATGAATTAAATGTCTGGATCTGGGGCCACGGCATGATTAGGCCCACGGTAGGATTTATTTGGGGGAAGGAGCGGAAAGAAGTCCTGAAATCCACGCCTCCCATCTTTTTCGCCCATTCCGACATGAGCGGAATTTCCATATTTGAGGAAGCCCAATACAGAGGGGTCAAGGCGGCGGACGAAGTTTTGAAATTTTTAAAATCAAAAGGGCTTAAACAGAGTAAATGACCAGTTTCTGGCGTTGGCGGTGAAGAAATTTAAGGGAACTCTTAAAATCACCCTCATCCCAACCTTCTCCACTCAAGGGAGAAGGGGAGCTAGTACCCTCGCCCCTTGGGGGAGAGGGTACCCTCATTAATCTTTGAAATTTCGGGCGAAGCCCGAGCAAAGAAATGAGGGTGACACTGTTCTCTTTGCTGGGCCAAAGGCCCAGTTGAATTGAAGAACAGTGTAGGGTGAGGGGTGAAGTAAAATTTTTTGAAGTGTCTTTTTGTTTTTCTTGTAGGGGTTTACCAATTATTGTGAAATTCCTAAGGAGAAGTCATTGAAGGTCGAAACCACGTTTCAAAAACAACCCTGGATACATTCGCCCAAGGTGGACGGGGGATTCATCCTCCTTCCGGCCTTCGCCGCGACCGCTTTGGGCTTGTGCCTGAGCCGTTATTTTCCCGAGGCCAATCGGATGCCGGGATGGGCCTGGATCGTTTTTATTTTATTCGTGGATGTGGCCCACGTTTACAGCACCCTTTACCGGACTTATTTTGACTCGGAGGAAATGGAAAGACACCGGACCCTGTATTTCATGATCCCCCTTCTCTGCTGGATTGGCGGGGTGTTTTTGTACTCCATCAACTGGATGTTTTTCTGGAGCGTCCTCGCCTATCTGGCGGTTTTTCATTTCGTGCGACAGCAATACGGCTTTATGAGAATTTATTCCCGCAAAGAGAACCAGAAACCCTGGGCGGATATGCTGGACAGGGCCTCGGTCTACATGGCCGCCTTCTACCCGCTCGTTTATTGGCACACCCATTTGCCGAGGAACTTTCACTGGTTTATTGATGGGGATTTTGTGGGGATTCCCTGGCCCTGGGTGAATACCCTTGTCGGTTGTTTGTATTGGGCGGTTCTGGCTGTTTATGCCGGCAAGGAAATTTTTTACTCGATTAAGGGAAAGTTTAATGTCCCCCGAAATCTTCTGATTGGCGGGACTTTTCTTTCTTGGTATATGGGCATTGTGGTTTTAAACGGGGATATGGCCTTCACGGCCATTAACGTCATCGCCCATGGAATTCCTTACATGGCTTTGATCTGGATTTACAGTTACAAGAAAACGGAAAAAGAATCGGTTCAAAAGGAAAGTTTTTGGGGGCGGGTGAGTTATCTTTCCATGAGGTTCATTCCCCTTTACCTGGGTTTGATGGTTTTCTTCGCTTTCCTGGAAGAGGGTTTGTGGGACGGGTTTGTTTGGCGGGAACATTCTTATATTTTCAAAATCTTTTGGACCCTTCCCATCCTTTCCGACAAGGGAACCCTTTCCTGGGTGGTTCCTTTGTTGGCCCTGCCCCAGAGCACCCACTATGTGTTGGATGGTTTTATCTGGAAGCTCAAGAGCCCCAAGAAGGAATGGAAAGCCTTTGTTTTTCATCCCTCGGAAATGAAATCAATGTAGCGGTTCTTGAAGAACCTCCTGAGCTTTCGTATAAAGGCACCCGAAAGTTTGGAACAAAAATTTCTCTAAAAAGGTTTAAATGAAAATACTCAAATGGTACGGAATTGGTTTTGGGGTTCTGTTCCTTATTGGCTCTTACATTTTCATGCCGTCTTTTTTCTTTCCGGGAAAGGATGTCGACATCCCCGTCAATTCCAAGAACAGCGCCAGGGTTATCGCCAAGAAGCTTCAAGATCAGGGAGTTCTTCATTTCGCTTTGCCCTTCCGAGTTCTGACCAAATTGACCCATGCCGATCGAAAGCTCAAGGCGGGGTTATACCGTATGAACGCTAAGATGAGCCTGTGGCAGGTCATCACCATTATGTCCGAGGGGAAAAGCGAACTGCTGACCCTGAAGATTCCGGAGGGCTTTACCGCCGAGCAAATCGCCCAACAATTGGAAAAAATGAAGGTCGTGACAGTGGCCGATTGGTTGAAGGCTGGGAAAAATCCTGAACTGTTAAAAAGACTTGGGGTCGAGGGTCCGGATGTTGAGGGCTTTCTTTATCCGGAAACCTATCGGGTTCCCTTGGGCGCGGGCCCTGACGCCCTGATGGAATTACTCGTGCGCCAGTTCTTTGATTCCGTGGGAAGCGACTTTGGGCGCAGGTGTCTGGTGAAAAACCTCACCCCCTATCAGGCTGTGATATTGGCCTCCATCGTGGAAAAGGAATGTAAATTGCCTGAGGAGAGGTCCATTATCGCGGGGGTCATGTATAACCGGCTTCACCAAAAAATGAGGCTTCAAGTCAACGCGACCCTGGAATATGTCCTGAATACGAAGAACCCCTGGTTCACCAATGCCCAGATCAATATCAAGTCGCCCTACAACACTTATCTACACCGGGGTTTGCCTCCTACTCCCATTTGCAACCCGGGTTTGGCTTCTATTCAGGCGGTTTTAGATCCCGCTGATGTGCCTTATCTTTATTATGTCGCCCAGGGCGACGGCTCCAACCTTTTTGCCGTAACCCTGCAGGAACATTTAAAGAATGTTCAAAAGGCGAAAAAAATCCGCAGGGCGAAACGGCTTCAAAAAGCCGCCAGTCAAAAGCAGTAAAAACCTTTAAGTTCAAATTGAATAAAATTCTATTGTGTCATTCCGAGGAGCCGCCCCAATAGGGGTGATTGGCGACGTGGGAATCTCAGTTCGGTATGTTTTGAGGTTTTAACCGAGATTGCAGTTGGGCCTTTGACCAACTATGGTTGCCCGAAGGGAACTACCACAAGCCTGGCCCAAAACGCCCCGATTGGGGCTGGGCCCCGCAATGACAAAAAAATCTGAGGGCCTACAAATAATTTTTTTGGATACTTTTTACCCACCCGCCCCTTTAAGACCCGCTTTTTAAAGAACTTCGCCTGGTTAAAACCATTTATTGCTCAATTTTTCCCACTTCCTTTCTGGCACCACCCTTGCTTTACATCCAGTCAACAAGCGCCGTCCCTGGAGGGGAAAATGAAAACTTTAAACGCCTCAATGTTAACGGTCTTAATTTTGAACGCGATCCTGGTTTCCGGTTGTAACAAGGCCGGAAGCATTCCCACCGATCCTATGATCTCCACCATGGCGCCGCCCCCCGCTTCTTTTGTTTATTCCTCACAATGGGGTTCCGCTGGAACGGGCAACGGCCAATTCAACGGGGCCTGGGGAATAGCCGTTGATACAAAAAGGAATATTTATGTCGCGGACGGTCTCAACAACCGGATACAGAAATTCGATTCCACAGGAACCTATTTAACGCAGTGGGGTGGTTACGGATCTGGAAACGGCCAAATTTCAAACCCCATGGGGGTGGCGGTGGATTCTTCCGGTAATGTACTTGTCCTGGATTCCGTCAACAAGCGGGTTGAAAAATTCACCAACCTGGGGGTTTATTTAAACCAATGGCCGATTGGGAGCTCATTTGGTTTCGCGGCGGCCATCGCGGTGGATTCAACGGGAAATGTTTTTGTTTCGGACTTCGTAAATAACTTCGTGAAAAAATACGACAGCGCCGGAAATCCGGCTGCTCAATGGGGCGCTTCCGGTTCGGGAAACGGTCAATTTAATCATCCCATCGGTGTTGCGGTCGATAAGACGGGGAATGTTTTTATAACCGACGCCGGGAACAACCGGGTCCAAAAATTCGACGGTTCGGGCGGGTATCTTTCCCAATTTGGAACTGCCGGCTCCGGGGACGGTCAATTCAACTGGCCCTATGGGGTTTCCGTGGATACCCTCAACCAGATTTATGTGGTGGACGAGGGAAACAACCGGATTCAGAAATTCAAAGCCGATGGAACCTTTCTTTTAAAGGGTAATGGTTCCAGCGCTACCAACAGCCTATTATTCCAACCCACGGGAATCATGGTTGGGCCCATGGGCAAGGTTTATGTGGCGGACAGCGGACACAATCGTATTGAGGTTTTCCAGGCTCAATAAGTAAATCTCCGGAATCCAAAAAGGCGGTTCTGACCGGACGATGGGGAGGGCTTTCAACCGCCCCGCACTTCATTTCCCTTGTGATAGGGAACCTCCTGCCTTAATTTATCCGTCGGATGCTTTTTCTTTTCCTCAAGGCAATTCGGGTAGATTGTCATCGAAGGCCAATTCTTGGGTACCTATCAAACTAAAAAAAACTTGAAAATCCGGGTGGCACGGCTCGTTCCCTTCGGTTTGGGACAGCCCAAGCCAAGACATTTCCGCGAAATGGTGAAGGTGCTTTGGGATAATCGGGATAACTTGTCCTACGGCTGGAAGGTGTTGACGAAGGGTGTCTGCGACGGATGCGCCCTGGGTGTCGCCGGCCTTCATGACTGGACCATCGACGGCTGGCACCTTTGCCTGACACGCCTCAATCTTCTGCGGATGAATACGGTTTCGGAACTGGATCATCAAAGGTTGGGGAATGTCGCCGAACTTAAAAAACTTCATAACGACGAATTGAGAAAGCTGGGGCGCTTGGCTTACCCCATGCTTCGGGAAATGGGTCAGCCCGGTTTCCGCCGAATCACCTGGGAAGAAGCCGTGGACCGGGTTGCCCGCCGTATCCGCGCCTGTAACCCCAAGCGCCTGGCCTTCTTTGTCACCTCCCGGGGGGTCACCAACGAAACCTATTACGTGGCGCAAAAGGTTTCCCGATTCCTGGGGTCGAACAACGTGGACAATAGCGCCCGCCTTTGTCACTCGCCCTCTACGGCGGCCATGAAGGCCGGAATCGGGGTGGCCGCCACCACCTGCAGTTACAAGGATTTTTGGAATGCCGACCTTATTGTTTTTTTGGGCGCCAATCCCGCCAACGACCAGCCCGTTACCATGAAATATCTCCACGAAGCCAAAAAAAAGGGGGCGAAGGTGGTTTTGGTAAATCCCTACCGGGAGCCGGGCATGGAACATTACTGGGTACCTTCCTCGGTTTCCAGCGCGGTATTTGGAACTGACATCACCGATTATTGGTATCCCGTTTCGCAGGGGGGGGATATCGCTTTTATTTACGGAACGTTAAAAGTTCTTTTGGAAAAAAATCTGCTTGACCAAAACTTTATTCAATCCCACACGCGGGGTTGGGATGACCTGAAGGAAAAAGCGGATGCGATTCCGTGGGATACCCTGGAAAAACAATCGGGTTTGCCGGAAAACGCCATGAGGGAATTCGCCGGACTCGTGGCCCAATCCCCAAAAGGAATTTTCGTTTGGAGCATGGGTATCACCCAGCATTTTTTCGGGGCCGACGCGGTGGCCATGATCGTGAACCTGGGTTTAAGCCAGGGATATGTCGGGCGGGAAGGCTGCGGACTCATGCCCATCCGGGGCCATTCGTCGGTGCAGGCTGGGGCGGAGATGGGGGCTTATTCGACAGCCTTTCCAGGCGGGAAGCCGGTGACGCCGGAAAACGCCAAGGCCCTTTCAACCCTTTATGGGTTTCCGGTTTCCGATCAAGCGGGGCTAACCACTGTGGATATGGTGGAAGCTTCGGCCAGGGGTGAAATAGATCTGCTTTATTGTTTGGGGGGAAATTTCCTGAGCACCATGCCGGAACCGGACTATGTTCGGGAAGCCCTGGCCAAGGTTCCCCTTCGGGTTCACCAGGACATTATCCTGACCGACCAAATGCTGGTGGAGGGCGAAGAAGTCATTCTTCTTCCCGCCAAAACACGGTATGAACAGGAAGGCGGGGGAACCGAAACCACCACGGAACGGCGGATTATCTTCAGCCCGGAAATTCCTCGGCAGGTGGGGGAAGCGAAAACGGAGTGGAGAATCCTCCTCGATATTGCCAAGGCCGCTTATCCGGAAAAGGCCGCTCTTTTGGGGTGCGAAACGGGGCAGGCCATCCGCGAGGAAATCGCGAAGGTGGTTCCGCTTTATGAGGGCGTTCAGAGGCTTTCCAAGACAGGAGACGCCGTTCAATATGGAGGGGCCCATCTTTGCGCCGACGGAAAATTTTTAACCCCGGACGGCAAGGCTTATTTTCAAACCGTCGGGCTTCCAAATTTGGACCGTCAACCAGGGGAATTTGAGGTAAGTACCAGGAGGGGCAAACAGTTTAACTCCCTGGTTTACGCCGAGATTGATCCCCTGAACAACGCCCCCCGTGACGCGGTTTTGGTCAATGAGGAGGACGCCGCGAGGCTTCATTTGAAACAGGGCGATAAGGTGGATTTAGTGAATGAATTGGGAAAACTTTCCTGCCATGTTCACCTGGCGCCGATCGCTCCGGGAAATTTACAGGTTCATTTTCCCGAGGGGAACGTGCTTATTCCCAGGGGTCTGGTGGACAAGGGCGGCGGTGTGCCGGATTACAACGCCAGGGTGAGGATAGAGAAAAAAGAATAGATTTACCGCCACGACGCCACGATGGCCAGGAAGGACTAACATCCAGACATTTAAATGAGCGTAAATAAAGTGGCTGAAAATTTAATGTAGGGGCGGGATTCATCCCGCCCGTTAGAGAAGCGAATGGGAAAAAGGCTGGGCGCGATTAATCGCGCCCCTACAACGACAAAAACGGTGTTGGTTTGTAAGTTGCTGGTGTGTAACTCTGGTAAATTTATTTTTTGAGGGCGTTTCATGAAATCCAGCAAGCCGGTTCAAATTCAACGAGTCTCTTTTAGCCAAGGGTCCAAAAGGGTCAAGGATCTGGTGGCGACCGAGGAGCCTCTTGAAATCCGCCTGAAGGATAAAAGCCTCGCGGTTATGATGCGCACCCCCGGCCACGACGAGGAATTGGCGGCGGGGTTTCTTTTTACCGAGGGGATTGTCCGGTCGCGCGGGGATATTCAGGCCATCACCCATTGCCGAAACGCCAAGGCTGAGGTTAAGGACAACACCCTTTTTGTTTTTCTTTCCAAAGGCGTCCGTGTTGATATTAAAAAAATATCCCGCCATTTTTTCGCCTCCTCAAGCTGCGGGATTTGCGGGAAGAAAAGCATCGAGTCCGTTCACCAGCATTTCAAACCGGTCCGGGATCATTTCAGGGTTTCCCGTAAGGTTATTTATCAATTGCCGAATTTATTAAGGAGGGCCCAGGAAACTTTCCAACGGACCGGAGGACTCCATGCCAGCGGGCTTTTTGATTCCAAGGGAACCCTGGTGGTCTTGCGGGAGGATGTGGGCCGGCACAACGCGCTGGACAAAGACATCGGCTTTGGACTTATGCGGGGTCTCGTTCCATTTCGTTCCCATGTTTTGATCGTCAGCGGAAGGGTTTCTTTCGAGATCATGCAGAAGGCGCTCGCGGCGGGAATTCCAGTCGTGGCCGCCATCGGCGCCCCCAGCAGTCTGGCCGTGGAGTTCGCAAGGGAAAGCGGACAAACCCTGATCGGGTTTTTGAATAAAACCCAAATGAACCTTTACGCTCATCCCGAACGAATCGTGAAGTAAAACCGATTTGTCGTTTTGATGCGCAAAGAACCTTCATTTCCCTTGCGATAAGGGGCTTCCTGCCTTAATTTACTTCCTATGATGATTCAGGCTTTTCATCTCACCAAGGTTCACTCCTCTGGCGTCAAAGTTCTGGACGACGCCTATCTTTCCATCCCCGAAGGCAACTTTGTCGCCATCATCGGCGAAAGCCGAACCGGAAAAAGCACCCTCCTGAAGATGCTGGGCGGGGAAGAAAAACCCACTTCGGGCGTTTTGCGGATTGACCACCAGGATATTTATTCCCTTTCCACGCAGGAAAAACACCAATGGCTTTCCGAAGTGGGAATGATTTTTCCCGACCTGCGCCTTTTTCCGGATAAAACCATCCAGGAAAACATCGCCTTTGTTCTTCAGGTGAAGGGGGCCTCGGGGGAGGGCCAGGAAGAAGCTATTGGAAAGCTGCTGAACAAAGCCGGCCTCGGGTCCAAGGCCCAGGCAAAACCGGTTGATTTATCCTCTGGTGAACAGAGGATGGTTTTGGCCCTGAGGGCCATGATCTTCAGACCCAAACTCCTTTTGGCGGACGACCCTTTCCAGGGCCTGGATGAAAAGGCCGCGGCGGTTTTATTTAAATTTCTCCTGGAGTTGAACAAGGCCGGAAGCACCATCATCCTTTCCACCCAACAAATGTCCTTTTTGGGAGAGGCCAAAAAAATGGCGGGGGAAGCAACCATTCAATGGGTCCAACTGGACCAGGGAAAACTGGTTCCGATGGAGGAAGCGTGAATAAAAACAAAAGCCAGCTCCAAGTCTCCACCCGTCAGCCTTCGGCTGAGGGCGTAAACGAGACACCAAGGAAAACCAATAGGATTGATTTTCATGATTTAATCAAAAATTCTTACTTGGAGTCTTTGCGTCTTGGTGCTGGAACTGGTTTTGCCGTGAAAGGTTTGTCCCTATGAACTTTATTTCCCGGTTGTTTTTTGTTTTTAAAGAAGGTTTCCTTCAGTTGTTCCGGACCAGCGGTCTTTCCACGGCGGTCATTGTTATCGTGGCCGCGACCCTGCTTCAGCTTTCCCTTTTCCTGGGGATTTCCCGTGTTTTGGATCGCGCCCTGGGTTCAGCCCGGGAAAAATTCGAAATGGCCCTCTTCTTTACCCCATCCGCCGACGCCTCGGACCGTAAACGAATCCTTGGAATTTTAAGCGCCGACCCCAGGGTTGCCTCCGTCAAGGTTGTCCCCAAAGAGGAAGCGATCCAGGAATTCCGGAAAGACCCGGAAATTGACCGGATGCTTCAGGCCTTGGGGGAAAATCCACTGACCGATTCCTTTACCGTCATCCTGAGAAATGACGCGACGGAAAACTTGAACGAATTAGTGGACCAGCTGAAAAAAGATCCGAAAATCGAGGAAGTCAGCTACGGGAAAAACGAGTGGGAAACGGTTTCCAACCTTACCCATGTGGCGAGATGGGTGGGATTGGTTCTTGGCGGTTTTGTCTTTTTAACCGCGCTTTTTATCGTTTCCAACACCTTATCCATCGCCCTCTGGGCGAGGCGGGAGGACATGGTGCTTTTGTCCCGCATGGGGGCGCCCACCTGGATGAGATGGGGGCCTTACCTTTGGGAGGGAATAACCCAGGGGTTTTTGGGCTCCCTGGTTGTGGTGGCTTTTCTGGAGGCCGTCCGCCATGGGGCGGGCGTAGCCTTGCAAAAATTCGGCGGGTTTGACCTGTTGCTGACCCTCCCGTCCTCGGAATGGTGGAGCCTTTACCTGACCCTGGTTTTCCTGGGAATGATCCTGGGGGCCCTGGGGGCCTTTCTGGCCCTGCAAAAAAAATGGGTGAAAGAACTGCAGTGAAATCCTCGAAAAAAAATCGCCTGAAAATCCAACGCGGGATTCTAAAAAAGAATTCAAAAATCATTTCAACCGCCGATAAAATCCGATGAACGCCGATAAGTCTTCCTTTCTATCGGCCTCTATCGGCCTTGATCGGCGGCGAAAAATATTTTTTCTTTTGATGGTTATTTTTGTTTTTGGGTCCGGTGCTTTTCCCGCTTTCGCGCAGGAGCAGACGTCCCCGCCGGTCACCAACGTCAAGGAGATCAAGAAAAAAATCCAAAAGAACAAAAAAGACCTCGCGGCGATAAAGCAAAAGCTTCTCGCCGAGGAAAAGAAACAACGCCAGGCCCGGGTGAAGGAGAGGAATGTTTTAAACCGGCTTCAAAAGCTGGACCAGGCGCTCGGAAGAAAACGGCGGGAGAAAGAAGCCAATCAACAGGATTTGGAGGAAACCCGAATCAGGATTGACCGTCTTCAAAATGAAATGAAAGGAACAAAGGACCAGCTTGCCCAAAGCCGTTTTTTGCTAAAACAACGCCTTCAGGCCCTTTACCGGATGTCATTTCGGGAGCCTTTTTTGGGGGGGCTTCTGGATTCGGGAAGTTTCGGCGAATTCGCCCGTAAGTTAAAATTCGAGATGATCCTTGCCCGGAGCAACGAGAAACTGCTTAATCAAACACTGGCCCACGAACAACATTTGGAACAGGACGCCTCCCTTTGGACGGCCGAGGAGCGGCGCAAAAACAGGATTGTCAGCGTCATAAGCAAGCAGGAAAAGAATTATTCCAAGGAAAGGCAAAATCGGACGGTTTTCCTTAACACCATCCGGAAAAAACAGGCTTCCCGTGAACAGGCCATCCAGGAATTGAGCGACCAGGCGCAGGAACTCCAGTCCAAAGTCGCCTTGTTCCTGAGGCAGGCCGCGGAATCGAAAAAAAATTCCATTTATGTTTCCAGGGGAACCGGATTGAAGGTGAGGCGGGGAAGAATTCCATGGCCCGTTTCGGGTGAGATCATTTCCCCGTTCGGAAAATTTAAAAACCGGGAATTTAACGCCGTCGTGGACAACTCCGGCATTCAGATCAAGGCTCCCCCGGGGACCCCGATTCGGGCGGTGGCCGGTGGGTTGGTGCGTTTCGCCGACTGGTTCAAGGGTTATGGAAAGTTAGTGATTTTAGACCACGGCCAAGGGTATTATTCTCTCTACGCCCAAGCCTCCGAATTAAACGTTTCGGAGGGCCAAGAGGTACTTTCGGGACAGGTCATTGGTTCCGTGGGCGACACGGGATCGCTGGTGGGAAGCAGTTTGTATTTCGAGATAAGAAAAAACGGCGTTCCCCAGGACCCCCAACGCTGGCTTGCGCGCCGGTAGAAACCCGGAACGAATTTTGATTTCTTAGTTTTAATTCATTGGAGGAAGTTATGGACCGCCGCCCCTCGTTTTTAACAACCACCTTTTTAGTTCTGGCCCTTTGCGGCGTCAGCTTCGCGGCCGGCGCCGTAACCCAGTCGGCGGCTCACGCGAGGGAAAATTCCGAGGATGTCTACAAGTACCTGAACCCCTTCGTGGACGCCCTCGCGATCATCCGCGAGAAATACGTGGATATCGACAAGACCAATCCCAAGGATCTGGTGTACGGGGCCCTGCAGGGAATGGTGGGGACCCTGGACCCCTTCAGCCAGTTCATGCCTCCGGATGATTACAAGGAAATGCAGACGGAAACCTCGGGTAAATTCGGGGGTTTGGGGATCGAGATCGCCATCAAGGACGATCACCTGACGGTTATTTCACCCATTGAGGGCACTCCCGCGGACAGGGCCGGGTTAAAAGCCGGCGACAAGATCACCAAAATCGGCGACGAACGAACCGATAACATGACTATCAACGACGCGGTCAAGCGCCTGAGGGGCAAGGTGGGGACCAAAGTCACCATCACCATCGCCCGCGAGGGTTTGTCCGAGCCCCTTGAAGTTTCCCTGATCCGTGATTCCATCAAGATTGAAAGCATTCATTCCTATATGCTTCCCAAGCAAATCGGGTATGTGCGCATTTCGGAGTTCATCGAAAACACCACTGAGGATTTCATAAAAGCCGTGGACGCGCTCAATAAAAAGTCGCCCCTGAAGGGTCTGGTGGTTGACTTGCGCAACGATCCCGGCGGACTTTTAAATGAGGCGGTCGGGGTTTCGGATTACTTTACCGAAAAGGGCAAGATGCTGGTATCCACCAAGGGGCGGAGTTCCAACCAGACCCAGGAATTCAAGGCCACGGACATGGAAAAGTTTGACATGAAAAAGCCCGTGGTGGTGATGGTCAACGAGGGAAGCGCATCCGGAGCGGAGATTGTGGCGGGCGCTTTGAAGGATTGGAAACGCGGGGTTTTAATCGGCGCCAAGACCTTCGGCAAGGGTTCCGTTCAGACCATTTTGCCCCTCGACAACAGCGACGGGGCGGCCTTGAGGCTGACGATGGCGAAGTATTACACCCCCTCCGGAATCTGCATCCATGGCATTGGTATCGATCCGGACCTGGATCTGCGCAACCACGAAATTTCAGAATCCACCGTAAAGGTTTACAGCAAGCAAATCCCCGGGAAATTCGCGAAGGAACTGGTGAAGGAAAAAATGGAAGTGGCCAGGGACACCGAGGTGACCCCGGAAATAATGGACCGTTTCTATTCCTATTGCGTGAAAAACGTGAAGAAGATCGACAAGGATGAGTTGAAGAAGGACGGCGACTATTTAAAAAACAGCCTTTACGTGGAACTGATCCGGGAAAAGCTGGGGGAAAAAGACGCCCGTGAATTGGCCGTCCTGAATGACAAACAGGTCAAGGTGGCGGAGGATATTATTCTTAACGGGGGAAAAATCAGTTCCCAATTGTTCGCTGAATACCCCCGGAAAAAGGATATTAACGAGAAGGCCGGCGAGCGGAAGCTGGAAGAGGAACGGGCCAAGAAAAAACACGGCAGCCACAAAGAAGAGGAATAAGGGAACCGTTGAGGTCTTTCAAAGCCTGTGAAAAAGGGAATGCCACGGGCCTTTTGATCGCGGCCTTTGTCTTGATTCTTGCCGGTTTGGCGGTGTTTCTTGTTCTGCGTTGGTACCTCGGCGGTTCTCCCAAGACGGTTGTTCCCACCCCCCCACCTACTGTTGTTTCCTCGGTTGGCGCTTTTAAGGGTGATCCCGCCGAAGCCACTGAAAAACTTCTCAAGGCCCTGAATCAAAAACTCCAGGATTTGGACCTGTTGAAATTGTTGGCAGCCGACGTTCAAACCAGCCCGGCGACCGTTCATGGAAAGTCATTCCTGACTTATCAGGAAGAGTTTCGTCTTCCCTCGCGTTTTTCTCCTGAACAATTGGGGGGGTGGTTGGAAGAGACCGCCAGGGCCCAAGGGGCCAAATTAATTTCCAGCGCGAATATGGCCGGGATGGCTTCGTTTCTTTTCGCGTATGACACCAGGTGGATCCCCGTTCAGATTAACTTCACGCCTGTGAAAAACCCCCGTGTTTGCCTCATCATTGACGACGGGGGGTATAAGAAAGGCGAAGCGCTTGAGAGTTTGTACGCGTTTAAAGTTCCCGTGACCGTCGCGATCATCCCGGACGCTGAATTTTCAACGAGGCTGGCGGAGGAACTGCCAAGTCATGGGGTGGAGGTCATGTGCCACATGCCCATGGAGGGACACGAAAAGGGAGCGGTAGGGGGGAACTACAAAGAGCTTTTGAAAAAGGGGATGAACCCTTCCAGGGCCAAGGCCATTGTGGAAAAGGCCTTGGATAGCCTGCCCAATGTCCGGGGGCTGAACAATCATATGGGAAGCGTGGCCACGACTGATCCTGAGCTCATCTGGGATGTTTGTCAGGTTCTAAAACCACGGGGCCTTTTTATTATCGATTCCAGGACCACGGCTCAATCGGTGGTTGAGCCTGTGGCAAAAAAGGCCCAGGTGGCTGTGACTCATCGGGATGTTTTTTTGGATAATGTGGAAACCCCCGAAGCTATTTTAAAACAGTTGAAACAACTGGTGGCCCGGGCGCGCAAGAAGGGTGTCGCGATTGGAATCGGCCATTTCAAATTGACCACGCTTAAGACCCTGGAAGAGGCTGTCCATAAGTTGAGGGATGAGGGGATACAGTTTGTGTACGCGTCGGAAGTCGTAAAAGAGTAATGAAAGCGGAATATTTTTTGCCTTGATTGTCATTGCGAGGAGCCCATTCGATGGTCTCTGGGCGACGTGGCAATCTTAACCATTCAAAAAACTGTAGTTTTTGGATTGCTTCGGATTGCTTCCTCGGTCAAAATCGACCTCCTCGCAATGACACCTTTAAAAAGTAATTGTTGAAAGAGGTTTTAGATGGCTTCTTTAGTTTTAGGAATCGAATCCTCCTGCGACGAGACCTCCGTGGCGGTGGTCAAGGACGGCCACAAGGTTTTGGCCAATGAGACCGCCTCCCAAATGGATCTGCACAGCCAATATGGCGGGGTGGTTCCCGAGGTGGCGTCACGCCAGCATTTGGAAAGCCTCCCCTTTCTGGTGCAGGAGGTCCTGAAACAATCCCAGGTGGCCTTTGACGATTTAACCGGCATCGCCGTTACCTCCGCTCCCGGTTTGATCGGGGCTCTTTTGGTGGGGGTTTCCGCGGCCAAGGGTTTGGCCTTTAGCCTTCGCCTGCCCCTCGCCACTGTTCACCACATTGAGGCCCACCTTTACGCCGCCCAATTGGATGCCGATCCCGTCCTGTTTCCGGCGCTGGGTCTGGTGGTTTCCGGGGGGCACACCGAGCTTTATCACATGGACGATTGGGGGCAATACCAGCTCCTTGGTTCCACCCGTGATGACGCGGCGGGGGAGGCTTTTGACAAGGTCGCCAAGTTAATGGGGTTGGGATATCCAGGAGGACCCTTGATCGAAAAGCTGGCGAAGTCGGCTCCGGAGGTTACGGAAAAATTTTCTCCCGCCCGGATGAAAGACAAGAGCCAGGATTTTTCCTTTAGCGGGGTAAAGACGGCGGTTTCGCTTGAGATCAAAAAGAATCCACCCGGCGATGAAAAGGCCCAACAGCATCTTGCCGCGAAATTCCAAAATACTGTTTTGGAGGAAATTATCCATCGTGTCCGCGCGGCCCTGGGAATTTACAAGGTCAAAAGTCTTGTCATCGGCGGGGGGGTGGCCTGTAACATGGCGTTGCGTTCCGTTTTGAAAAAAGAAACAGATTCTTTCGGAATTGATTTACGGGTTCCTCCTCCCAAATATTGTTCCGACAACGCCGCCATGGTGGCGGGCCTCGGTGCTTATCAACTGTCCCAGGGTAAAATAGCCTCGCTTTCAGCCACTGCAACGGCCTATCCTTCCAGCTCTTCCCCCTTCCTGTTATCCTAATTTCCTATTTCAAAACAGGCGAAGCCTGTTGAAGACAATTAGGATGACACCGTTTCCATTAAAAGGGCCCTTGGCCCTTCTTAATTTAAAGAAGAACGGTGTACAATAAACCTGAAATAAAAAGGCTAT
>JAHFCG010000040.1 GCA_023249615.1 candidate division FCPU426 bacterium
CGAACGTCCTGAGGCCGTCAAGGCGGGAACGGTTCTCCTGGTGGGAACTGACGACAAGAAAATCGTCGGGGAAGCTGGGAAGCTTTTAGATAATTCCAAACATTACCGGAAAATGACGAGGGCCCATAATCCCTACGGCGATGGTCGCGCGGCGGAAAGAATCGTCAGGATAATTAAGAATGTAAAATGGAAAATTAAGAATGAGTAAGGCCTAAATTCGTTCTTCATTGTTCGTTATCAAATTTAAATTGGGATCAATTTTTGAAACTGCCTTTTAACAAAATTTCAGTCATCGGACTCGGCTACATCGGGTTGCCGACCGCCGCCACGCTCGCCTCCCGCGGGGTGGAAGTCACCGGCGTGGATGTTTCCCCCAAGGCGGTGGAAGCCATCCAAAGGGGGAAAATCCATATTGTGGAGCCCGACCTGGACGCCGTGGTTCACCAGGTCGTCAAGGACGGCAAGCTCAAGGCGGTCAGCGCGCCAGAGCCAGCTGAGGTCTTTATTTTGGCCGTGCCGACCCCATTTCAGGGAAAACACAAACCCGATTTGTCCTATATCAAGGCGGCCGCCAAATCGATCGCTCCTGTCCTTAAAAAAGGCAACCTCGTCATTCTTGAGTCCACCTCGCCGGTGGGCACCACTGAAAAATTATCCCGGTGGCTTTCCGAATCACGAAAAGACCTTTCCTTTCCCCACCGCAAGGGAGAAAAGGCGGATATTCAGCTGGCCTATTGTCCCGAGAGGGTTTTGCCGGGGAATGTCCTCCAGGAACTGGTTCAGAATGACCGCATCATCGGGGGACTGACTCCAAAGGCGACAAAAATGGCCAGGGCTGTTTATGAAATATTTGTGCGGGGTGAATGTCTTGAATCGGACGCCCGAACGGCTGAAATGGCAAAGCTAACTGAAAATTCCTTCCGCGACGTGAATATCGCCTTTGCCAATGAACTTTCCCTCATCTGCGAAAAATTGAAAATCAATGTTTGGGAATTGATTGAATTAGCCAATCACCATCCCAGGGTCAAGATTCTCCAGCCTGGCCCCGGCGTGGGGGGCCATTGCATCGCCGTGGATCCCTGGTTCATCGTGGACTCGGCCCCGAAAGAATCCAAAATCATCCGCACGGCTCGTGAGGTTAACGATGGCAAACCCCGCAAAGTCGTCGAAATGATAAGGACCGCCGCTAAAAAATCTAAAAAGCCCGTGGTGGCCTGCCTGGGGCTGGCCTTCAAGGCGGACATTGACGACCTTCGCGAATCACCGGCGGTTGAAATCGTGAGGGAATTGGCGAAAGATAAAAAACTGCGCCTTTTGGCGGTGGAACCCCACGTTCAGGTTCTTCCAAAGGAACTTTTGGGACTCAAGAACGTTGAGCTTTGTGAGGCGGAGGAAGCGCTTAAGCGTTCTTCGGTAGCGGTTCTCCTGGTGAACCACCGGGTTTTCCAGGGTTTAAACCGGAACCTGTTAAAGGGGAAGGGTCTGGTCGACACAAGGGGAGGCTGGCGTTGAAACAGGTTCTGATTCGAAAAGGCAAGGTGGTGGTGGAGGAAGTGCCGGCTCCGACGATTGAAAAAGAACGAGTCCTTGTCCGCCTTTTTAATTCATGCATTTCCGCCGGGACGGAACTCAGCGGCATCTCCGCCGGTGCCGATCCTCTCTGGAAGAAAGTGCTCAAGCATCCCGAGAAGGTCAAGAAGGCGCTTCGGATGGTGGCCGCCCAGGGATTGTCCAAGACGAAGAGTGTTATCCAAGGGAAAATGGGTTCCGGAGACCCCACGGGTTATTCCGCCTCCGGTGTTGTGATTGAAGTAGGGAAGGGGATCAACGATATCTCCATCGACGATCGGGTTGCCTGCGCTGGCGCCCAGTTCGCCCATCACGCTGAAATTATTCAAGTTCCCCGAAACCTTGTTGTTCCCATTCCAAAAGCACTCGATTTTTCCCAAGCCAGCACCGTAACTTTGGGCGCCATCGCGCTTCAAGGCGTCCGCCGCGCGCAACCAACCCTGGGCGAAACTTTTGTGGTCATCGGATTGGGTTTGCTCGGCCAATTGACCTCGCAACTTTTAAAGGCCAACGGTTGCCGGGTGATTGGGACGGATTTGGACAAGGCCCGGTTAAGTTTAGCCAGGAAATTGGGAATGGATTTGTCCGTTGAATCCGAAAATGGAAACGTCGTTGAACAGGTTGCCCGTCTGACCGATGGAATGGGAGCGGACGGGGTCATCATCACAGCCGCGACGCCTTCGAGCGAGGTGGTTTCCACCGCCTTTCAAATGTGCCGGAAAAAAGGCCGGGTGGTTCTCGTGGGGGATGTGGGATTGAACCTCAACCGGGCGGATTTTTATCAAAAGGAACTGGATTTCTTTATTTCAACCTCCTATGGCCCGGGCCGTTACGACCAAAGATATGAGGAACAGGGGCTGGATTATCCCGCCTCCTATGTGCGATGGACTGAAAACCGAAACATGTCCGAATACCTGAAACTGTTGGCGGAAAAGAGGGTGCGGGTGGAGGCGCTCATCAACGAGACCTTCCCGATTGAAAAGGCTTTCGAGGCGTACCAAAGCTTGGGTAAGGGAACCCCCCGCCCCTTGATGGTTCTTCTTTCCTACCCGCAGGGTCACAAAAGCCTTGAGGGGAAAAAAGTTGTTCCCAATCCACAAGCCCATCCCTCGACTGGCAAAAAAATCCGCCTGGCGGTGGTGGGGGCCGGAGGGTTCGCGAAAACCATGCATCTGCCCAATCTTCAGGCCCTTTCAAACGCCTATCACTTAAGGGCCATTGTCAGTCGGACCGGCCACAACGCCTCCGCGACGGCCAAACAATTTGGCGCCGATTATTCCTCCACTGACTTTAACGAGATTTTGAAAGATAAAGACACTGACGCGGTTTTAATCGCGACACGCCATTCCCTGCACGGTTCCATGGTTTTGGAAGCCCTTCAAGCGGGGAAGCACGTGCTGGTCGAGAAACCCCTGGCGGTGAGCGGGGACGAACTGAACGCCATCGAGAAATTTTATGACACGTTTAAAACAAAAACTCCTCCGGTTTTGCTGACCGGGTTCAACCGCCGCTTTTCCAAATACGCCGAAGCTATTCAGGAAGCGGTCAAGGAAAGAACCAATCCCATGGTCCTAAATTACCGCATGAACGCCGGTTACATCCCCCAGGACCATTGGGTTCACGGCATTGAAGGCGGCGGACGAAATATCGGGGAAGCCTGCCACATCTATGATTTATTCACCTTTTTGACGGGTGCCAAGATCGCCAAGGTTAGCGCCCAGTCATTGAAACCCAAGACGGGTTATTACAACCAAAAAGATAATTTCGTCGCGACCCTTTCCTTTGAGGATGGGTCCCTCGCAACTTTGACCTACACGGCCCTGGGCCACAGGGATTACCCAAAAGAACAGCTGGAGCTTTTGGCCGACGGTAAGGTCATTACCTTGAATGACTACCGCGAGTTGGCCGGCACAGGTGTTCGTGTCCCGAGTCTTAAAGGGAAAATACCTGATAAGGGCCAAAAAGAAGAGCTGGAGGCTTTTGCCCGCGCGGTTCAAAAGGGAGGCGATTGGCCAATCCCCCTATGGCAGCAACTCCAGGCCAGCCGCGTCGCCCTTGCGGTTGAGGAATTTTTGCAAGTTTGAGTCAGAAGGGTTTTTTCTTTGAAGGGGCGCGATTTATCGCGCCCACGATGAAGACCGGGATGAACAAAGGCCGGGCGGGATGAATCCCGCCCCTACATGATTGCTTCGCAATCCAAAACGAGGTTTTTGTGAAAAAAATTGAAACCAGCCTGACTTTTAGGGACGATCGCGAAAAATTCGAGTTTTTCGTTCTCGCCGCCCTTTACGGCATCGTTTTTTTCAATTTTCTGGTTTGGGCCAACCTGTCGGGGGATATTTCCCCGAAACCCGATTTTCATTTATTTATCCTCAGCTGGTCAACCTGCCCCGCCTTTGGATTGATTTCCGCCATTTTCCTCAGGCGTTTTCGGGAAAAGAATTTTCGGGATGACAGATTGTTTTACGCCCGAATGATTTGCGTGAACTCCATCGGGGTTCTTCTCCTGCTGCAACCGATGATTAATTGGCATCCCATCCTTGGAAATGGATGGATCCTTCTTCTGTCCTTTGCCGGACTACAAGGCCTGGGTTTTTGGGCCGCCAAACTTCTTCAAGGGGGGAGCAAAACCTTCGAAATTGAAAGCGATCCCCAATATCTTTTCAGGATCATTATTTCTTTCGTTGTTGTTTGGCTTTTGACCTTGCACAGCCTAACTCGGATCATTCGGGTATGGACGATTTTAAATTACGTATATTTTGTGGTTGCGGGGTTGATCCTTTACAGGATTATTCCGAAAACGGAGAAAAGCCTGGAATCGAATGGGTCTTTTTGGACCTTTGGAAAATTTAGAGTTACAAAAAGTTTTGTGCTTTACCCGGCAGTATTTCTTTTTCTCGCTTACCTCTTGATTGACCCGAATTTTAGATACCAAAGGTACCACGGGAGTTATTATTTGGGCCCCTTGACCGACCTTATGGCCGGGAAATCCCTTTTGGTTAATATCAACGCGCAATATGGTGTTCTTGTTTTTTATTTTTTGAAATTATTCTTTAATTTTTTTCCTGTTGGTTTCACCTCTCTTTCATTAGTGGTTACGTTTTTAATTCTTGCTCAATATTTCTTGTTTTATTTCATTGTTAGACAGTTATTCCGCTCCGAAATCTATTCTTTTCTTGTTCTTTTGGCCCTGATTTTAACCAACCATTTCGCCTCGGTTGGTTGGGCTACGATAGTGCCGTCTGTTGGGCCCTTGCGGTTTGGTTTTGCCTATTCCTTGATGGCCTTGGTTATTTTACGTAATCAATATCCGGCGAAAAGAAACCTGATTTTATCACTTGAGTCGTTGGTGATAGCTTTGGCGTTTTTTTGGAGCTTTGAGGTTTGTCTTTATACGGTGCCGGCTTATTTGGGTTTTTTATTCTATGAATCCTCGGAGTTTGGGAATATCGTTTCGGTTGATTTCAAGAGAGCCAGCGAGCGGATAGGGATGCTTGCGGGGTTTGTTTTTTTGATTGGCGGATTTCTTTGTTTGGATATTTTTTTCAAAAGCGGGCAACTGCCTCATCCGTCCTACTATCTGGATTATATTTTTTTATATAAGGGTGGCTTTGGGATGATGGGCCGGCCGGGGATCGATTATTGGTGCCTAATCATCGGGATACTTTATTTTTCCCTTTTCACTCTTTTGGCCATGTCGGTGGGGCGAAAAATAACCAACCAAACACGCAATCATTTTAACGCGGTGGTTTTTTTGACTTTTTACGGAATCTTCCAATTCATGTACTTCATTTACAGGACCAGTCCCAATAATTTATTTCATATATCCATGCCTGGTATTTTGCTTTTTGCCTATTGGCTTTATCACTTTCGATCAAAAGATCCTTCGTTTCTTCCGGGTGTGCTCAAAAAATTCGTTTTTGGTTTGGCGGTTTTTTTTGTGGGGGTTTATTCCCAGACTTTGATTCCGACGGCGGTTGTCAAAATCAAGGAACAGGCGATGCCTTTGTCCCGGGTGTGGGACCGGATTCAGTTGGCGTCTAAAGACCTTCCCAGGGATGATGATTTCGCGAAGAGGGCTGATGCCTTAATGAGGAAGTATTCGGATGATAAAAAGGTTTTGCCTTATTTCTTTTCCAGTAACGGGGATATCGGCTATGAGTATCGGGACTATGGTCTGGAAGTGGCCCTCTACGCGGGCCGTGTAAAAAATTTTCCCTACAACGACGTTTCCCAAGCTTGTATTTGCCCCAAGGTCATTCAGCGTATTTTTTCCTATAAACCAGACCTGAAACCGGGGGATTATCTTTACACCCGACCAGCTGTTAAAACTCAAATTTGGAAGCCCTATACGGACAATGTCAGTTTTGAGGAACGTCTGGTAAAAAATCTATTCGCCAGATACAACCTCAAGTTAGTGGAGGAAGCCGGGGGCATCGCCGTTTATCGGGTGGAGTCCATTCGTTAAAATCCCAAGGGTTGAAAGGGAAACATGTCTTATCTCCCCATCATGGAATACAGGCACGATTGCCTCCAATGGGCCTATGACGCCCTTCAAGCGGTTCATGTTCCATTGGTTCAGAAAACCGGGGAAACTTTTGGGCCGGCCGCCGTGGGCGATGATAAGGGCGCCTGCTATTTTATTCCACTCCTTGCGCAAGCTTGGGGGATTCCCTTGGAATCCGCGATTAACGGTTTTTTCGTTTTTTTCCTCTATGGCGCCCTTGCCATGGCGTTTCTTGGTTTTTGTCTCCTCTTCAAAACCTGGCAGGCCCGTGTTTGGGCCCTGACGGCTTTAATCTTTTTCAAGATCAATAACCAACTCTGGGATGTTTATCTCCTTGGCTCTTTTACGGTTCTGGCCCTGGTTCCCCTTTTTTTATTACTTGAGGGAAGACGTGGAAGGGCCTGGGGTTGGGTGGCAGGTCTTGTAACCGCCGGCTTGGTTTGCGGCTACTCTGACAAGATTCGCTCCAATAGCGGGACCGCAGTCGTGTTGTTTATCCTTTTATTTTTAGGGTTAAGCCGGATTCTCGGGACGAAAAGGAAATGGGGGTATGGAATTCTATTGCTTGCCTTTTTCCTTTTACCCTACTGGCACTTCGGAAAAATGGAAAAGCAAAGGGACGAGTTTTTGGCCCAAAAAACCGGGAATTCCGTTGAGATGAATACCGGCCATTCCATCTGGCATCCGGTTTACATCGGGTTGGGCTACCTTTCCAATCCTTATGGAATCCAATATCTCGATCGGTTCGCGTACGAAAAGGCGGAATCCATTAATCCAAAGGTTGTTCATTTCTCAAGGGAGTACGAACAAATTCTTAAGGATCAGGTTTTCCAAATCGTTAAAAATGACCCGGGTTTCGTATTGAAGACCATGGCCCTGAAGACCTTAAAACTTCTTTATTACGCCCTAAAGTTCGGCAATATCGGCTGGTTGGCCCTCCTTTTTTGGAGGCCCTCTTGGCGTGTTTGGGTTCCTTTCGCGGTTTTAGGTTTGTTTACGGCCCTTCCTTCGCTTCTTGTGGTTCCCAACGTTTCTTACGCTTCGGGGTTTATCGCCGCGGCGGTGGTTTTTGGAATCCTCTCCACGGGTATGGCCTTTGAAAAAGGAAAGTCATGAAACTCAACACCCGGGTCAGGTCCTATTGGGAAAAGGAACCCTGCGGGACAGCGGAAGAGATCGTGAAGGACGCGAAGCCCTTGAGCCGGGAATGGTTTGACCGGGTGGAGGAGTACCGCTACTCCATCGAGCCCTTTATCTTTGATGTCGCGGAGTTCTCAAAATACAAAAACAAAAAAGTGCTGGAAATCGGCGTTGGAGCCGGGTCGGACCATCTGCAATGGGCCAAGGCGGGGGCCAGGTGTTACGGGGTAGATTTGACGGATGCCGCCATCCAAACGACAAGGAAACATCTTGCCTGTCACCGTTTGAAATCAAACTTGAAAAGAATGGACGCCGAGAAGCTTCCTTTCAAGAACGAAACCTTCGATGTGGTTTATTCCTGGGGGGTCATTCACCATTCCGAGAAGCCGGATCTCATCATTTCCGAAATCAAGCGCGTACTAAAGAAAAACGGGCTTTTCATCGGCATGTTGTATGGCCGTCACTCCATCGTGGCTTTCAAGTATTGGCTTAAGCATGGACTCTTCAAGGGTCAACCCTGGAGAAGTTTTCGGGAAGTGCTTTGGAACCATTTTGAAAGTATCGGAACAAAGGCTTATACCGTCGCGGAAACAAAGGATCTATTTTCCCGGTTCAAACAAACGGAGGCGGAACCCATCCTGACCTGGCATGACATTAACAAATGGCCCCGTTGGATGCGTCCTCTTTTTCCCCGGAAATGGGGATGGTTTATCACCGTGAAAGCCCGCAAATAACCAACGGTGATGTGCTTCTTTGACTTCCTTTGATACATTATCCTCACTTTTTAGCCACTCTCCTTTAAAGGCGATTTCATGTGCGGTATAGTCGGCGCCTACAGTTTTAAAGACAGTTCCTTTCCTGTCACGGAACCCTACCTCGCGAAGATGCGGGACACCATGGCGCACCGGGGCCCGGACGGGGCAGGGGTCTGGGTCTCGCCGGACGGAAAAATCGGCCTCGGCCACCGGCGCCTTTCCATCATCGACCTCTCGACAACCGCCAATCAACCTATGTCCAACGAGGACGGTTCGCTTCAGATCGTGTTCAACGGCGAAATTTACAACCACGCTGAAATCCGGCGCGAACTCGATCAAGTGGGAAAGTTCAAATGGAAGACGGATCACTCCGACACGGAAATGATCCTTCACGCCTTTGAGCAATGGGGCATCGAATGCCTCGATAAGTTCCGGGGGATGTTCGCGATTGGCCTGTGGGACGCCAAAAAGAGGGAACTCTGGCTTGTCCGGGATAGGATCGGGGTCAAACCCCTCTATTACAGTTTTCATGACGGGAGACTGGTTTTCGCCTCCGAGATCAAGGCCCTGCTTCAGGATCCGGATCAGAAGAGGGCGGTGAATGAGGAGGCCCTTTTTCACTACCTGTCATTCCTGGCCACTCCCGCCCCCCAAACTCTTTTCGAGGGTATTCACAAGATTCCCAACTCCACTTGGATGAAGATAAGCGAGGACGGCCGTTTCACCCAAACCCGCTATTGGGACGCGCTGGACAATCCTGTTCCCTTGGAAAGAATGTCCGAGGAAGAAATATCTGGAAAAATTCTTTCGGAATTATGTACGGCGGTCAAATTGCGGAAAGTCAGCGACGTCCCGGTCGGGGTTTTTCTCTCCGGTGGAATCGATTCTTCCACCAACGCGGCGCTTTTCTCCGAAGGGGAAAACACCCAGGTTAAAACCTTTTCAATCGGTTATGAGGGGGAATACAAAACCTACCAGAACGAACTGCATTACGCCCGCCAAATGGCCGATTTGGTAAAGGCCGAATATCACGAGAAGCTTTTAACCATCGACGACCTGATGAATTTCCTTCCCCAAATGATCAAGCTACAGGACGAACCCATCGCGGATCCTGTTTGTGTGCCGGTTTATTACGTTTCCAAATTGGCCAGGGAGAACGGGGTGATTGTCTGCCAGGTGGGGGAAGGATCGGACGAGCTTTTCTGGGGCTATCCCAGTTGGAAGAGGATGTTGTCCCTTCAAATCCTCAACAACCTGCCCATCCCCGCTATCTTGAAGAAGGCTGGGTTGGCCTTGTTACGGTTCCTGGGAAAAGAGAACACCTTTTACTACGAGTGGCTCCGGCGCGGGGCGGAAGGCAAACCGGTTTTTTGGGGAGGCGCGGAGGCCTTCACGGAAGCGCGAAAACAAAAACTCCTGTCGCCCCGTCTGAAGATGAAGTTCAAGGGCCGCACTTCCTGGGAGGCGGTGGCGCCTCTTTACGATCGGTTTCAAAACAAGACGGGAGAGAAATCCATCCTCAATTGGATGTCTTATGTTGATTTGAACATGCGGCTTCCGGAACTTCTCCTCATGCGCGTGGACAAGATGAGCATGGGTGTTTCCTTGGAGGGCCGTGTTCCTTTTCTGGACCACAAATTCGTGGAATTGGCCTTGAGCATTCCTTCCGCGATTAAAACCAAAAACGGGCAATTAAAGCATATTCTGAAGAAGGCCGTCCGCGGCCTGATACCGGATGAGCTGATCGACCGGCCCAAGCAGGGGTTCGGTGTGCCGGTTTATGAGTGGTTTTTTGACCGGTTGGGAATCAAGGTTCGGGAAGACCTGAGGGAATTCTGCGCGAAGACCGATTTTCTGGATTGGGCCGAGGTGGAAAAGTTGTTGAACGAGGGCAAGGGCCCGCAGGCCTGGTACTTGTTCAATCTGGCACTTTGGTGGAAAGAATATATAGAATGAATAATAAATTTTCACCGCAACGACGCCACGACGCCAAGAAAGATCCATCTTTGGGCGCCGGAAACGTCAAAAACCAATACAAGAAACAAACGCAAAAGCAATGGAACAGGAATCCCTGCGGCATTTTGGGAATCGATGAGAATATCCCCTACGGTTCGCTTGAATTTTTTGAGGCGGTCAAACAAAAGCGCTACGAAAGCGAGAGTTGGATCAAGGAAAAGATTGATTTCACCTCGGCCCGCGGAAAAAAAGTCCTCGAAATCGGGTATGGAATGGGAACGGATCTTAGGACCTTCCGCGAAAACGGCGCCAAGGTTTACGGCGTGGATATCACCCCGGAGCATAACCGCCTGGCCCGCCTGAATTTCAAGCTCCACCGTGAGACGGCGGAATTAAAACTTTGCGACGCCGCGAACCTGCCTTTTCCTTCGGGGACTTTCGACATCGTTTACTCCAACGGCGTCCTGCATCACACGCCCGACACGGTTCGCTGCCTTTCCGAGGCTTACCGGGTTTTAAAGCCCGGGGGCAGGCTGATCCTGGCTCTCTACCGCAAAAACAGCGCCTACCATTGGATCCAGATGCTCCTGGTGAACGGCATCCTAAAGGGCCAATTGCGAAAATTGGGGTACGCGGGGCTTCTTTCCACCATTGAATACGGCGCGGACGGAATCAAGGTGAAGCCCCTGGTGAAACTCTATGGCGGGAAACAGTTGAAAATCATTTTGTCGGATTTTTCACAAGTGGAGACCAAAGTCGCTTTTTTTAAAAGGGAACACCTGTCCAAATTCGGATGGTTTTTGCCCCGATTTATGGAGAAAGTTCTGGAACCCTGGTTTGGCTGGTATGTCGTCGCTTACGCCGTGAAATGAGGCTGACAATCATTCAGGCTTTTACCGCGGAGACGCGAAGGGAAATCATTGTAAAACCAGGTTTTGAAATTTTTCTGGGTGTTGGTCTTCGAAAATTTGACTTTCTCCGCGACTTTGCGTCTTTGCGGTGAACATTTCTGAATCGGAATAATTTATGGAACTAATAACCTATTACGACGATCTCAAAAAGTCGGATTTTGTCCGGCGGGCCGCCGAGACCTATCTCGTGCGGATGCTGGTCATTGGGATGGGTGTGGTGATTTCCGTCGTGGTGGCCCGGGTTTTGGGGCCGGAGGGAAGGGGTCTTTACGCCGTGGCGGTATCCCTCGGCGCCATTGGGGTTCAATTCGGGAGTTTCGGCCTTCATTCCTCGAATATTTATTATGTCTCCCGCGATAAAAAAATACTCGCGGGGCTTTCCGCCAATAGTTTGGTCGTGAGCTTCCTGGTCGGCGGTTTTGGATCTCTTTTGGCCTGGTTTACCTTTCAAACCTGGCCGGCCCTGGCGCCGATCAACGGAACCCTGTTGGCCTTGAGTTTATTGTGGATCCCCTTCGGGCTGGCCTACTTTCTTCTCCAGAATCTTTTGATCGGCCTTCAGGATATGAGGGGCTTCAACAAGATCGAGTTAATCGGGAAGGCCCTGAATCTTTTGTTGATTGCCCTCGTTTTTTTCGGCGGGTTCATCTCGGTGGAATCTTTTTTCAGCGCTGGAATCGTGGTGATTTTTTTCGGGATGATTTTTGTTTTGTGGGTTCTCTCGAAGGGGTTCAAGGGTCCCTTCCGGCATTCGTGGAAACTTTTCAAGGGAGGTTTTCATTACGGTTTCAAGGCCTATCTCGCGGCTTTTTTTTCCTTCATGGTTTTGCGGATTGACATCCTGATGGTCAAGCAAATGCTGGGGAGCGAACAAACGGGTTTTTATTCCGTGGCCGTGAATATGGCGGATTTGGTCATTGTTCTGCCGACCATCATTGGAACCCTCCTTTTCCCCAAGCTCGCGGCCATGACGGACGAGAAAAGAAAATGGGAGCAGGTTAAAAGAGCCCTGCGGGGCGTGGGGTTCTTCATGCTTCTCGCGACGCTCGCGCTGGTTTTCGTCACCCACCCCTTGATTAAAATTCTTTTCGGGAAAGCCTTTTTACCAGCCGTTCCCGCCTTTTTGTGGCTTCTGCCCGGGGTTTTCATGATCGCCCTGAATACCCTTCTGATGAATTATTTCGCCTCCACGGGAATGCCCTGGGTGACGGTTTATTCCCCGGCATTCGCGGCCCTTTTGAATATTGGGGCCAATTTAATTCTTATTCCCCGGTACGGGATCGTAGGCGCGTCCCTCTCCTCCGTGTTAGCCTATGGGAGCATGTTGGCTTTCAGCGCCGTCTATATTTTAATTGTTCACCGCAGAGACGCAAAGTCGCAGAGAAAAGCTGTTTATTAAAATCGAAACAAAGGCAAAAATCTGTTGAAATATCAGGGTTGCCATGATTTCCCTCCGCGTCTCCGCGCCTCTGCGGTAAAAGTTTGGCTTGTTATTATTCTTTAAACAGGAGCAAGGCGAGTGCCTGACAGCTACCGAAAAACCCTTTTTGAGAATTACCATTCCACCCACGAGGGTTATATGGATCTGGATGACAAGACCACCGGGGATTGGTTTCTGGATTATGTGAGGGAAAACTATCTCCCCCTGCTCAAGGATATGGACCGGTCCGGAACCACGATTCTGGAAATCGGGTGCAACAAGGGTTTCGCCCTGCTGGGGTTGAAATCCCTCGGTTTTACCCGGCTTTTTGGGGTGGACCGATCCCCGGACGATATTCAAAAAGCCAAGGCCCTCCTTCCATCGGCCCACCTTTTTTGCGCGGACGCCTATCCCTATCTTCAAAAAAACAAAAAAAAATTCGATGTCATCCTTCTCAAGGCTGTCCTTGAACACATTCCTAAAAATGAGGTGGTGCCTTTTTTGAAACGAATCAAGGAAGGGCTTAAAGAGGGGGGAGTGATTATCGTCGACGTGCCGAACATGGATTGGATGGCGGCGAATCATGAAAGATACATGGATTTTACCCACGAGGTCGGCTTCACCCGGGAGAGTCTGGGCCAGGTCCTGCGGAACGTTTTCACCTCGGTTTCCATCGGGAAAGGAAGGTCGGTTTTTTCGACGGGTCTTAAAGGTTTGGCGCGGGCCGTTGTCCGCCCCCTCTTTTTGTTCGTTGCGACCCTGGTTTTAAGGATTGTCGGGGAAGGGGCCGCCGATATCTGGTGGGACTGCCGGAGCATCATCGGCTCGGGAAAAAAGTGAAACCTGCCGTCCATCCCTCAGGTCAGAGGTAGCATGAGCCAATCCCTTATTACCATCTGGCGTATTTCCCCATCCTCTTCGTCCCAAGACCAAGAACTTCTGGCCCAAAGCCGGACTTCGCTCACCTTTGATGAGTTGAAACATTGGTTGGAAACGAAAGAGTTTTTACGGCATGTTTTTTCCCATGGCCGGGCCGTTATGCGGGTTTACGATCTGAATCTGGTCGGCCAGCCCTTCGCCACGGGACTGCTTCTTTGGCTGTTGGCCCGGGGAAAATGCGTGATTCGGGACGACCAGGGGCGGGAAAGCCGCATCACTTTTTTTAAACTCCCGGTTCTTTTTATCGAAAAAATCATGGATGCCCTGAAAATCCCCGGTCTTTTGGGCCGGGTTGAGGATGAAGTGGAGGTTCTTTCGGCGGGGGCCGGGAATAAACCGCGCCTCGATTTATCGGGCCGGCCTGTTTATTTAAGGACTGACCTGACCTTTGGCTTGAAGTCCGGCGGGTCCGTCGGCCATATCGCCGGGGTTTTGAATAACCTGGAAAAATTCGCCAAGCCCCCCCTTTTTTTAACGACCGACTCCATTCCCACCGTCCGAGGGGAAATCGAGACGCGCCGAATTACTCCGGCAGGCAATTTTTGGGATTTCAAGGAGGAGTTGACCCTGGCTTTTAACCGCCGGTTCTTTGAGTGGGCCTTCGAACTTTTAAAGCCGGCGAAAATCTCATTCATCTATCAACGCTACAGTCTCAATAATTTCTCAGGTTTGAAATTGGCCGCGCAGGCGGGTGTGCCTTTGGCCCTGGAATTTAACGGTTCTGAAATTTGGGTGGGACGCCAGTGGGAAGGCGGACTCAAGCGGGAAGCTCTCTCTGAAAAAATCGAGAACCTCAATTTGAACCGGGCGGACCTGGTAGTGGTGGTGAGCAAGGCGCTTCGGGACACGCTTGTGAAACAAGGCGTGCCGGATGAAAAAATCCTGGTGAATCCGAACGGGGTGGAAACGGGAAAGTACTCGCCGGAGATTGACGGTTCGAAGGTCCGCGCCAAGTGGGGGCTGGAAGGAAAAACGGTTATTGGCTTTATCGGGGTATTCGGAAAATGGCACGGAACGCAGATTCTGGCCGAGGCCTTTGGAATGCTGTTGAAGGAAAATCCAGGCTTTCGGGATTCAGTGAGACTTTTACTGATTGGGGAGGGAGAGATGCTGCCGCGGGTGAGGGAAATCCTCCGGGATTACGGTGTCGAGGCCCAAACGGCCCTGACGGGAATTGTTCCCCAGGCGGAGGGTCCAACGCATCTGGCGTCCTGTGATATTCTCGTTTCCCCGACGGTTCCCAACGAAGACGGCACGCCCTTCTTTGGCTCTCCCACCAAGCTTTTTGAGTACATGGCCATGGGGAAGGGTATCGTGGCCTCGGACCTGGATCAAATCGGGGAAGTGTTGAAACACGATCAAACCGGATGGCTGGTGAAGCCCGGTGACGCGGAAAGCCTGAAGGCTGGATTGAAAACCCTGGTGGAGGACGAATCACGAAGACGAAGATTGGGGACTGCCGCAAGGAAAGAAGTCGTCGCCAAGCACACTTGGGAAGAACACACCAAAAAGATTATCGAAAAGCTCAAAGAGGTTTCTGGAAATGATTAGATTTCATCTTTGCCTTTGTTTGTGTCCCCCTCTCCATCGAGGGGAGAGGGACGGGGTGAGGGTGATTTTAGGGAGCGATGACACCCCTCACCCTATACAGTTTCTCAATTTAACCGAGCCTTTGGCTCGGCAAAGAAAACTGTATCACCCTCATTAACATTGATCGGGCTTTGCCCGATTTTGTGATGGGGAATGAGGGTACCCTCTCCCGCAAGGGGCGAGGGAAAATAGATTTAGAACCGGAGCGGTTATCTTGAGCCTTTCCCATTACTTCAAAAAAGCCCTGTCCATGCCTCCCCATGTGACGATCCAAAAAACCATCGCGAAAGTCCGCCGGGATTGGGGCTTAAGCCGTGAACGGAAAAAGGATTCCCGGCTTCCCACCTATGTCCTCGCCTCGGGTCAAAGAACCTGGGCCATGACTCCAAGGGGAGGGGATTTTTCCAAAGCCCTGTCTTTTATTCCGGAAGGAGACCTTTTGGAAAAAAGCGGAAGGGTGTTGGCTCACCAGTTCAACCTTTTGGGATCAGGTTGGGTGGGCGTCAAACACGGCGTTAAGCGCGCGGGTTTGGAAGGCAAATTCTTTGGGCCGGATGAGACTGTCGCCGCTGATTCCGAAGGGCGCTGGCTTTTCCGCCGCATCAATGAAAAGAACTCGCCGGAGTCGCAAAGGATATGGGGATTGGTTGAGCAAAACTATGAACCCATCGACTGGCAGTTGGATTTCAAATCGGGATTCCGCTGGGACGAGAAGGCCTTGAGCCGGGACATTGTCTACGGGGACAAGCCTGACGCGGATGTGAAGGTGCCCTGGGAATTGGCCCGCATGCAGCATTTGTCCTGCCTGGCTTGGGCCTATGGCCTGTCCAAGGATAAAGCCGAAGGCTTTGAGAGTCCGGAAGTTTATCCTCGGGAATTTCGCAACCAGGTTCTGGACTTTATCGCCCAAAATCCCCCGCGTTATGGGGTGAACTGGGTTTGTACGATGGATGTGGCCATTCGGGTCGCCAACTGGGTTTTGGCCTACGACCTGTTCCGATCCCTGGGGGCGCCTTTTGATCCGGTCTTTGAAGAAGCTTTGGCGCGGAGTGTTTACGAACATGCCCACCATATTTTTAATCATCTCGAATGGGATCCGGTCTTAAGAGGGAATCACTATCTGGCCGATATTGCCGGCCTCCTTTGGGCGACGGCGCACTTGCCGGAAAACAAGGAGGCGGCCGCCTGGTTTTCTTTCGCGGCGGGAGAACTGGCCAAGGAGGTGCCGCTGCAGTTTCACGCGGAAGGGTCCAACTTTGAGGCTTCCACCAGTTATCACAGGCTCTCGGCGGAAATGGTGGTTTATTCCACGGCCCTGCTGATGGGTCTTCAAAAAAATGACGCTGGTTTCAGGGAAATTTTAAAATCTTTTACCCCTGATTTTTGGGACAGGTTCCGCAAAATGCCCCGCTTTACTTTGAACTCGACGTTGGCGGGAGGCGGAGTCGCCCAGGTTGGAGACAATGACAGTGGCCGCTTTTTCAAATTATTTCCCTTTGAGGAAAACTCCCTGGATCACCGCCATTTGGTTGCGGCCTTTAACGGCCTTTTGAATCGGGAGGATTTCCGGGTTTTTGCCGAGGGATTCGAGGCTGAAACGGAAGCGGTTCGGGGTTTTTCAGGGGGAGCGGTTTTCGAAGAGTTGGAAGATCCCGCACCCAAGGGAGGGAAGACCTATCCCGACTTTGGGCTTTACCGACTTCAAAAGCGGCCATGGGACTTAATAATCAGATGCGGGCCGGTAGGTCAAAAGGGCAACGGAGGCCACGCCCATAACGACCAGCTTTCCTTTGAGCTGTCGGCCGGGAAGGTTTCCCTTATCGTCGATCCTGGGACCTATGTTTACACGCCTCTGCCAGAGGAACGGAACCGCTTCCGCTCCACGGCCATGCACAACACCCTGGTGCTCGAGGGAATGGAACAAAATACCTGGGAACCTGGACCAACTGGTCTTTTCCAAATGAAGGACAGGGCAAAAGCCAGAATGGTTCAGTTTGATCACAAGACCTTTGTTGGCGAGCACGAAGGGTTTGGCGTTATTACCCGAAGAACCTTGAACCTGAAAGAGGGTCAGTTGGAGGGGATTGACGAATGCGCCCATCCCGGTGAAAAGGCTATTTACTTCCACCTAGCCCCCGGCTGTCAGATCCAGTTGTATCCGCCGGGAGAAGTTGAGGTTAGCCTGGGTTCGGCTTTCGTAAAATTTACCTCCAAGGATGCCCGCTGGTCCCTGGAAAATGGTTGTTACTCCAAGGCCTACGGCGAGAAAGAACCGGCCCATGTCCTGGTTTTAAGATCATCAGCCCAAAGCGTCGCTTGGAAAATCCAGAACCGGAATAACTCATGAACATACTCATGGCGGAACACACCCATTTTGACGCCCTCATGCCGGTGGGCTGCCACCATATCGCGCGGGGGCTGGCCAAGAGGGGCCACAAGGTAACTTACATTTCCACTTGTGTGACCCCTTTCCACCTGGGAAACCTTTTTGGCTCCAAGAACGGGGAAACCCAGAAACGGTTTAGCAATTGGACGGTCGGAGGCGAGGAACAGGGGAACGGCATCGTTTCTTATGTGCCTCTTTCGATCCTGCCGTTCCGCAGAAACCCCTTGTTGGATAACCGCTTTGCCGCCAGGAACCACTGTCTTTGGACCCTGCCTTCCTTAACGGGATGGATCAAGCAACATGGACCCCACGACGCGTTTTTAATTGGGGATCCGAGGTTTGTCCCCCTGGTGGATAAATTAAAAATCCCCCTCAACATCCTGAGACTGACGGACAACTTGATGGGATTTGAGGATGTTCCCCGGTCCATGAAAACCTTGTTGGAATTGGGCCGAGAGAAATGCGGCCAACTCGTGGTGACCTCAAAACCCCTGGGGGATTTGATGGAAAAGGATTATGGTTTCAAGAATATTTCCTATGTTCCGAACGGGGTCGACTTTGAGAGGTTTTCGGAAGATTCCAATGACGTGCCGGAGGATTTAAAAAATATTCCTGAACCCAGGGCCGTTTACGTGGGGGCCATCGACCACTGGTTTGACCGGGATCTGATGCTTTCCCTCGCGCGCAAACTTCCCAAGGTATCTTTTATATTAATCGGGCCTCCCCGGATTGATTTGTCAGTCCTTCAAAAGGTCAGCAATATCCATATTCTGGGGAGCAGGCCCTATGGGACGATTCCGGCCTATTTATCGGCCTGCCAGGTTGGGATTATTCCCTTTCAAAACAACGAGCTGATCCGTTCCGTGAGCCCCCTCAAACTTTATGAATACATGGCCTGCGGGCTTCCGGTGGTCAGCACCGAATGGGAAGAGGTAAAAGCGCTCGGCTCACCCGCCATTCTCGCGAAGGACCCGGACAGCTTTGCCGTGGGATTGGAAAAGGTCCTCGGCGGAAACAAAAGCCGAAAAGAATTTCAGGACTTCGCGAAGGCGAATTCCTGGGATGACCGGGTGGACAAAATTCTCGGGGTCATCGCGGGGAAAAAATCATGAAGATCACCATCGACATCCGGATGTTGAAGGCCTCAGGAATTGGGGTTTATATCCAAAATTTGGTCCCGCGAATCATTCGGATGCGCCCCGGTGATGAGTTCACCCTTTTGGGAAAGGGCGGGGAATACGCGGAATGGAGGGAAGCTCATTCGCCCAACACACGTTTCGTGGAATGCGACTCGCCGATTTATTCCCTCATGGAACAAATCGATGTTTCGGTGAAGATCCCCAATGACACGGATCTCTTTTGGTCTCCTCATTACGTAATTCCTCTGCTTTACGGGGGCAGGCTTCTGGCGACGGTACACGATTTGTTCCACCTGGCCATGCCTCAATTTGTCGGGGGTTTTCTTAAAAAAACCTACGCCAAGGTGATGTTCGGGCAGGCGGCGAAAAAGGCCTCTGGTATCGCGGTCATTTCGGAATTCACGAAGAAGGAATTGATTCGTTTTACGGGAGTGGGACCCGAGAAAATCCAGGTAACACCTTTGGGGATAGACTCCTCCTTATTAAATTTTGTAAGGAAAGAGAGTCCAAATCCGAAACCTTATTTTCTATTTGTGGGAAACATCAAACCCCATAAAAACCTGGGGCGGCTTTTGGAGGCTTTCGCCTTGGTGAAAGACAAGGTCCCCCATGATTTAATCCTGGTCGGCCAGAGGGAAGGTTTTCTCACGGGCGACTCGGAGGTTCAACAAAAAGCCGAAAGCTTTGGGGACCGGGTTAAATTCACGGGGCGGGTTGAAAGGGAATCGCTGAACCAATATTACGCCCATGCTGAGGCGCTGGTTTTTCCCTCGCTTTATGAGGGCTTTGGACTCCCTCCCTTGGAGGCCATGGCCTGCGGATGCCCCGTGGTTACGTCCAACGCGGCCTCAATCCCTGAGGTCTGCGGCGACGCGGTTCTTTATTTTGATCCACTCAACCCCCCGGACATCGCTGAAAAAATGATGAAGCTGTTGACGGACAAGAAATTAAGGGACGGATTCATCCAAAAAGGTTTGAAAAAAACCAAGCAATATTCCTGGGACAACTGCGCTGAACAAACGAGCGCTTTAATGGATAAAATACTCGCCACGTGAGCGAAAAGGAAAACCATGATCGACCGATCTTTGAATTACGGCAGGTCCAACATCCAACGCTTCCTCGAGAAATCCCGGCCCTATAAGACTGTTTTGGATCTTGGTGCTGGAACCGGGGATGATCTGAGGCTTGCCCAACAGGTTCAACCCAGCGCTCAATTATTGGGGGTTGAGGTATATCCCAAAAACGTAAAAACCCTCAAGGAAAAGGGTGTAAGGGTATTTCCGTTAAATATTGAAAAGGACCGGCTTCCCTTCGACGATGGAAAAGTCGATGTGGTGATCGCGAACCAGATTCTGGAACACACGAAAGAAGTCTTTTGGATATTGCACGAGATCACGAGGATTCTGCCGGTGGGGGGGAAACTGTTACTCGGGGTTCCCAACATGGCGGCGCTTCATAACCGTCTTTTGCTTTTGGCTGGCCGCCAACCCTCACCCTGCAAGACTAACTCCGCCCATGTGCGGGGGTTCACCAGGGGCGATATTCTTTCCTTCCTGGAAAGCGGGGCGCCGGGGGTTTACGGTTTGAGAGCTTTCGCGGGCGCCAACTTTTATCCTTTTCCGCCTTTTGTAGCCAAGCCTCTGGCCTGGTTCCTTCCCTCAATGGCCTGGGGCATTTTCTTTTTGCTGGAGAAACAAAAACCCTACAAAACCGGGTTTATTGATTTTCCGAGGGTTCAGTGTTTGGAAACTAATTTTTATTTAGGACCGAAAAAATCCAGAACAAAGGCCATTTGAACCACCAAGTTCACCAAGAACACCAAGAAGGCCTAGGCGTCGGGATTGAAAAATTAAAGTTCTAAATATTTTATTTTACTTGGTGAACTTGGTGCCCTTGGTGGTCAAAGAGGTTTTTGGGGTGGTGGTTTGGGTTGGATCAACAAATAAACCGAAAAGAAAAACAAGAGCCAATAGTCCAGCCGGGGAAAAGTTTGGGTGAGATTGAGGTTAACCAAAAAATGAACCACCCAGGCTGTCGTGACCAAAAGCCCCGCCGGGAAATCGACCCTCCTCGATAAAGCGAACCTCATCGTCAGGACGATCGCCCCAAAAAAGCCAGAAACCCCAGCAGGC
>JAHFCG010000158.1 GCA_023249615.1 candidate division FCPU426 bacterium
AATTGCATCTGGGTGCCGAAACAATTGGAGAATAATTCAGTGGCGTTCAGGGAACCCTGGAAATTGCTGGACCCGTTTCCAGCGTTCAGGTCGTAACCGCTGGCGGTATACCAGTCGGTGAGTCCGTTCAGGGTATTAAAGTCATACCCGCAAACCGCGGCGCCGGGCGAGAGGTACATCGTCAGTCCCATCGGACTTTCTCCTGCGTACTTTCCCGAGGCCGCCAGACCCGGGGTATGGGAATTCAGGGCGCTTCGAAGCTGAGCGACAAGGGCGGAAAAATCAGCCTTGACGGTCGGGAATTCCCAGTCCACATCCACGCCGTCGAATTTTTGTCCGCCGTAATTCATGAGGGCGGCGAGATTGTTGGCCAGAGTCTGGTTGTTCGCCGTTCCGCTCGGCCAGGTGTTGCCGGTGGCTCCCCCGACGGAAAGGTAGCACCTGACCCCATGGGCATGGGCCTGGGCGATCATGGCCGCCGCTGAAGCGTTGGGGTCGCTGACGGTTGCCGTTGTCCCGTTCACCTGGGCGAAAGCGAAATAAATATGGGAAAGACTGCTCCAGGGAATATCCGCGGCGAAATTGGCGTTGAAGTTGTAGCCTGGATTGGAATTCCAACCGGGCGCGTAGCCGATGGATAAATAACTGGGGGAGGAGAAGGTGAAAATAGGGGAAAGAAGAACAAATAAAAAAACACTTGGGAAGGCGAAAGCTTTTAACGTTTTTAGGAAAACTCGGTTCATTTCAAGAACCCTTCCTTGATTCAATTCAACATCCGTCCCTTTCATGGGACGGCAACCAAAATCGTTTTTTGCCCGCGGCGAAACCTTAATTGTCTCGGATAAATTTCTCCGCTTGCTTTATCGTGAAAGCTACAACTTAAAAGAAAGCTTATGTAACAGAGTGATGTCTTTTTAATATCAGCTGATTGCGAGTTTTACTGAAGCGGTTTAGTGGAGGCTTTTTGACCAAGCCTCCCAAAAATTTATGGATAAAAATAAATATCGTCGAAATAAACCGTAACCGCGCCCGGCGGCCCCACCATGTCGAAGAAAACTTCCACGATCGGGTTATTGTTCCAGGGGGCGACGCCGTTTTGGAAAATCCAGGGGGAAGGCGGAACAGGACTCCCGATAGGGACCACAAAGTTATGCCACAACCCGTCGCCGGGAACCGCGAGGTTCAACCCGGGATTTCCAATTTCAGGCAGGCAGCTGCTTTGACACATGAAAAGATTCGCGATGGTAACCGGACCATTTGCCTGGACCCAAAAACTGTAATTATTGGCGGCCGCCGATGCGTTGATAGGGCCGCCCCAGGCGTCCCAACTATAGAGGCCAAGCTCCGCCAAATCGCTTGAAGGATCAAAATTAATAATGTCCATCACGCTGTGGGTTCCATTATGAGAAACGACCGTTTGACAGGTTACTGCCTGGGTCGTTGTTGAACCGCCGGGTGTCCAGGGAGCCGCCAACCACGCTGGAAGAGGCGCGCCTTGGGGATCGGAATAAACCCCTTCCGCCCCGCCCGAATCAAAGGTATCAAACGCCACAGCCCCGCCCGGGGTTGGGGTCGCTCCCCCTCCGCCTCCGGGGGTTGGGGAAAGGGTCGGCGTATAGGTGTTGGTCGAGGTCGGAGTAAAGGTGCTCGTGTTAGCCGGGGGAACCGGGGTCAACAAGGCAAGCTCGCGGTTACAGCTGATTCCCAACATGAATGTCATGGAAATGAGGATGAAGGTGGAAAACCACGCAACTTTTTGATTCATGTCGGCCCTCCAGCTGGTTCAAAAAATGTTTCAATTTCGAAGGAAAAGATATCCCTTCCCCGAAGTGGCTAATATCCCATTTCTGCCTTTCTAATATCAATTTGTTAAACACGTTAAAACATCCTAAACCACCCCAATTAGCGGTTGGGGGTTGGCTGCCACCTGATGATTTTGTGGGTTGTGGAGGGGCCGGCCATGCCTTATTCCGGTTTGTATCAATCCTTCGTGGGGGCGGGTCCTAGACCCGCCCTCTACAAAATCCGTAAGGTTTCACCACCAGGGCCCTGGGTTTACCATGTGCCCTTCATGCCTCGTTTGCCCTCGGCCGCGGCTGACGGGTCGTGGTTCAAACCGTTTCGGGGTTACCTACTATATAAAATTCGGATGATGGGATTTTTCTGCGAAACCCACTCATTGTCCGGCGAGGCCTTAAATTCCTTAGGCGACAAACCATATACCTGCTTGAAACTCCTGGAAAGGTGGTAGGCGTCATAAAACCCGGTGGTTAGGGCAATCTCCTTTAGGTTCAAGGAAGTCCGTCTTAACTGGTTGGCGGCCCTATCCAGCCTTGCCAGTTTGGCGTATTCCAGCGGCCCCAAATCGAGGGCCTTTTTAAATAAACGGCATAAATTTTCCGGGGTGGTATTGACCACTTGGGCCAATTGTCCCAAACGAAGCGGGTTCGGGGGAGTTTGGACGGTATTTTCACGAATGATCCCGACGGCTTTTGCAACCGTTTCATGAAGTTGGGAGGCCGGCTGGGCCCTGACCGTTACCTCCCCCGTGGAATAACCCTTTATAAGAAGATCGAGGGAAGGAAGCATAAGCCCTGACCGGTTAGGCTCCTTCAACCCATCCAATTCAAGGAGGTAACCAAGGAGAGGTCTCAGGACATCGTTGGGAGGCAGTTTTCGGAAAGAAGGAACCGAGGACCGGGACAATATTTTTTGATGTTGTGGATCAGTATCAAAATGGATATAGGCGTGAACGGTGCGGTGTTTCGGCGACCATTCGTAATAATCCTTAACCCCCGGCCGCCGTAAAAGAACAGTACCAGCCTCGGCTTTGATGACCTTGTTGTCAAAATAAACCGTGGCCTCCCCTTCCATGACCCAGATGAACTCATAATTCCTTTGAACACGCGGCCCAAAGGTCGCGCCGGGCGGGTCAATGGTAATGCCCGTCACCAGGACTCTTAAATTATTCTGTGGTTTCCAGTATTTGGGCTGAGAGGGTTTCATGGATCCCTTTTACCGCCAAAGGTTCCAAATATCCAGCGGAATGGGGTATGGGTTTGTAAGGACGGTCCCTGCCTCTTTTTGAACATTACCTTAAAATAATTAATTTCCCCACCAACCGGCCTTGGGGGGCCAGAACAATAAGGTAATAAATCCCATCGGCCAAAGGTGTTCCAAAACTGTCCTGAAGCTCAAGGGGAATAGACAAAACCCCGGGAACGGCCTGGATTACAGACTTTTCATTCACCTTCCGGAAAGCGGTGGTAAACACCTTAACCTTGACGTCTCCCCCAGTCGGCAGGGGAATCAAAAGGGTTGCCGGTCCTGAATCCACAACCGGATTGGGATAAAGTACCAAACCCAAATTGGGAATAATTACTGAGGAAGTCGGTGTCGCGGAAAAAGTCGGCGTGAAGGTTGAGGTGATGGTCGCGGTGGGCGAGGGTGTAGGGGTCCTGGTGGGAGTGGAGGTGGTTGTCAGGGTCGGAGTCGGGGTAAAGGTATTCGTCACCACGGGGGGAGTCGTGTTTGTGGGAGTCATCGTGGGGGTGTTTGACAATGTAACAGTGGGTGTTTTGGTCGGGGTTCCGGTTGGCGTATCCGTCCCGGTCTGTGTCGGACTTGAAGTCGGGGTCCGGGAGGGTGTCGCGCTGGCTGTATCGGTGGCCCCCAAGGTTCCGGTGGGCGTTGGGGTCGCGGTGGGACTAGGAGTGGCCGTTTGGGTCGGGGTAACGGTCGGGGTTACCGTGGAAGTATTCGTGGGTGTTTTGGAGGATGTGTGAGTCGGGGAAGGTGTGGGTGTATTCGAAATGGTTGGGGTGGGGGTTTGGGTCGGGGTTTTCGTGGGTGAGGGTGTCGGGGAAACCGTGGGGGAATTCGTGGGGGTTCGGGTCGGGGTTTTCGTGGGGCTATTGGTGGCGGTTGCGGTTGGGGCGCCGAAAGTCGTCACGCATCCGTTGCGGTAGCCGATGACCGACCAAATAGTGGAAACCGCGGCGCTATTGGGCGGGTAAGCCTGTTTTAATTCCCACATGGCAATCCCCGCGAGCGGCGGGGACTGGCTGAAGGCCCAATTCATCTTGTCGCAAAAGGATTGGGTGGTGTTAACCCCGGTATTCCCCCCCGAATAATCCGCCTCCGCCTGGGGGGAGTAGTAGGTGGTCAACGTTCCCGCCAGCACAGTGTTGTCGGTGTTTCCCTGGGTGGAATAAAATGGAAATCCCAGGATCATCTGGTTTTTGGGAAAGCCCATCGTGCTAAGACGTCCGACGGTTCCGATGAGATCCCCCTGAATTCCCGCCACACCGGCGCAGTTGGTGTAGGTCGCCGTGTCATCCAGCGGACCATTGAAGTTATCCAGACCGTAGTCGTAACCCGACAGGATTCCGTAATCAATGGCGCTCCCGATCGTGGTCCAATCCACCCCGCAAATGTAATAACCCGGACTGATGAACATGGTTAACTGCCTTGGCTGGCCGTCGTAACCCACGGTTCCGTGAAGGGTTACGGCCAGCTGGTTCATGAAAAGCATAAAATTGGTTTTGTCGCCCGCCACCGGAAATTCCCAATCGATGTCGACCCCGTCGTAGTTGTTCGCGGCCACCAGGGCCATGATGCCCGTCACGGCCTTGTTGCGGTTCGCCCCGATGGCCAATTGCCAGTTGGGATTGCTGTCCCCCGCCCCGCCGAAGGAAATCATGCAGCGGGTCCCGTTGGCGTGGGCCGTAACGGGGAGATTGGCCCTTTGACCGTCAGGGAAAGTGATATTGGTGGAACCGTCAAAGCGGGCGAAGGCCTCCATCACATGGGTCATGTCGTTCCAGGCAAGGGCGCCCAATTGAGCCGGAGTGAAAGTTTCGTAATCCGGCAGATATCCCATCACGGGGTAGGGGGGTTTGGCCTGTACCTGATTAACAAGGAAGAGAAAAAATAGAAAACAGGTTAATGGGAGACTTCGTTTGGATAACACTTAAACTCTCCGTTAACGATTTTAGACGAAAAGGCAAAACCCCATCCCCTTGAAAATTCCCTTTAACGGAAAACCAAAATCTTGATAATCCGTCTCTTCTCAAGCCCGCCAGCGGGGTTTCGAACCTCCACATCCACCAAATACAATCCGCTGGCGACACCGGTCGCGTTCCAGTTTACGAAATTGGTCCCCGGGTCCCCCTGAACCACCTTCACCAACTCACCGGCCGTGGTGTAAACCGTTGCCAAAAGGGTCAAATTAACCGCGGAATTTATTTGGAGGGTGGCGGTACTATCCCCTGTTCGAAGGGTCAACACGTTGGGCCGGGCCAGAATATCCCCCCCCTTGTCGCCGCCTCCGGTTACCATTATGACACGGATAATTTCCGCGTTGGTTCCTAGACCATCGGCCCATCGGACCCCGATCTCATATTGGCCGGAAGTTACCGCCAAACCGGAATCGCTTTTCCCGTCCCAGGTAAGGGTCACGGGTGCCCCTGTGGTTTCCACCACGATTTGAACATTCGAAGGTGCTCCGGGGGTACCCGCGGCGCTTGGGACCACCACGTTCGTGCTCAGGGCCACGTTGGCCATTTGGGCCCCGGAGGGATCATCCACCAGGCTAAAAAGGTGGCGGACCACTTCTCCCGACTCGTTGTAAATATTAACCAACACCCTGGTCAATTTTCGGCTGACCACGACCTGTTGTGAAACACTGGTAACCGAACCGTAAATATCGATGTTATCCAGTTTGATGTGGTAAACCCCATTGTCCACCAGTTGTCCATCCCGGTTTGTCCCATCCCATGAGCCGATGACGCGTCCCAGATAAACCAGTTGAATTTGATTGTTGGGCCCCAGCAGGGTCTTGATGGTGTTTCCAGGTTGAAGATCAAGGCTGCTGATCGGCTGGGAGTATTGTTGAACGGGGATGGTTTTCACCAGTTCCCCCGCCTCGTTATAAACCCCAATCGTAATAATATATTTTCCTGTTACCGTCACGTTCGCCGAGGCGGTCATGATCGGGAGCGAGGGAGCCGTCATCTGAACCGCGTTGGTTAAAACCTCGCCTGTGGTAAGAAAATTATTCAATTTTACGCTGTAGGTAATCTGGGTGGTTCCAACGGGGAGGGACGGTAAAACCCATTGTAAATTTTGGCCAATCTGGGTGGAGGTTGTTCCCAAGGGGCTGGTCAGGAAGGAATCGAAGGCGGCGTCGGCCGGGAGAATGTCCTGGACCACGGCCCCCGCGATGGAAGTCCCGGTAACCGTAATATTTAAGGTGTAGGTAATGGCATCACCGCTGTTGGCCGAATCGCTCGAAGCCAGTTTTTGAATGGTAAGGCCTGGAAGAACGGTCGGGGTCAG